>PLYJ01000257.1 GCA_003151745.1 Bacteroidota bacterium | reverse complement strand
AAGCTATTTCAGGAAGGGACAAACAGCATTGTTTTTTGAAGGGTTGCGCTTGTCCCGAAAGCTGCATGCGGATTTTTCTAAATGGTAACAGACTGTACTTCCCTTCTTTTTAAAGATCGCAGAAGAAAATTACCGGGTTCATTTACGATGAATGACGGTTGTGCCAAAAATATATTTTTTGAAAATGGAAGTAAACAGGGCTTTTGAGGGATAGTGTATATGTAAGGTTGAAGCAGATGCGGCGCCTGCAAAACAAATCCGTAGCGCCGTTCACTATTAAAAACTTAAATAAAATGGATAAGCCAATTATTGTTGTAAAAGTAACAGCGAAACAGTTCAAAGCTCTCGTGCTTCTCATACAGCACGTGATATTAAATATGACTTCAAATTTAAATTTTTTGGTACCCTCGCCGACACTTTTGGCACTCCAGTCAGCCCTGGATGACCTAAATGCAGCGCTCACCTTGTGGGGACCTAAAGGCCATCGCGGCGGTCATGATGCTTATGTGTCGCTGATAGCCAAAGCGGTGTACGCACATACGTTGATTACGCAGGAAGCTGATTATTGCATGACGGCAGTTAACCCCACGCTTACGTTTGAAGCTCAAACCGTTATTCTAAGCTCGTCCGGATTTACGCTTAAAAATGCCAGAACTCCGCAAGGCATTTTGCAGATGGTTCAAAACTTTCACAGGTTCATATCACGTGCAGTAGGATTGAACCAGGTGAAGTTAAAATGGAAGAAACCCCTGAATGTTACGTCGAGAGCAAACGTGAAAGGGTATAAAATTTATCGCAACAGCGTGAATATTTTTAGTACTGCCACGATCATCAACTCGATAGGGATCACATCGTATATAGACACTCCCGCTTCCGGCTCCTGGTTTTATTGGGTAGTTCCGTATAATAAGAATGGCGATGGCATTCCGAGCACGGTAGTCTTTGTGGCTATGGCAGGCGGATAATCATTATTTAAACGGGAAGAAAAAAAAGTCCTACCATCAGCAGGACTTTTTTTATTGAAGAACAAGCTTGCCGCATGCAGTGAGCACCTCTTAGGGGCTTAATTTGCTTTTACTTCCTCACTCCTTTACAAACTTACCCCGCAAAGTTTCTTTGTCTTTTATAACGCGATAAAAATAAACCCCGTTATTCCATTTCGAAACATCTACACTGCTATTATCACCACTCAATTCAGCCTTAAAGATTTCCTTGCCTAAAACATCCGTTATAATTAATTCCCTGTTTGGAGAATGAGAAGATTGCAGGAAGCTGACAGTAGTATTTGCAGGGTTGGGAAACACATTCACAAAATCGCCGGCATACATTGTATTTATTCCTACCGAGAGTAATGAATAGGGCGAAGAAGTGGAAGAACATCCGTTATTGTCAGTAACAGTTACTGTATAATCGCCGTTTTGCGTGGGAATATAATTTTGCTGTGTGGCGCCGGTGATGATGACTGTATTCAGATACCACTGATTTCCTGTTGTATCACTTGAAACCAAAGTATCTCCCTTCAATGTGATGGTTGGGGTGGCAGGCAAAGCATTAACCTGTATAGGCTGAGTAACAGTGACAGTACCGCATCCGTTCGTGTCAACGTAAGTATAATGGATAGAATCTGTTCCCGCTCCTGCGGTATTTGGTAAAAAGAGACTACCGAAAATAACAGCTGATTTCAAATCAGAATAAGTTCCGCCCACGGGAGCACCGCCAAAAAGATTGAAGGGAGCAGCATCAACGCAAACACCCCTGAAAGGTTGTAAAGTAACTACCGGCATAACATTTACAGTTATATAGTTAGTATCCGTAAGCGTGTCTCTGCCTGCAATATTTGTTACCACCAGTGTTACATTGTGAATACCTCCCATATTATATATAACTACAGGGTTTTGTGCATTGGATGTATCAGGTGAGCCTCCGGGAAATGACCAGAACCATGCAATATTTGAATAAGAGTAACTTTCATTGGTATGTCCACTAAACGAAACAGAATCTCCTGCACACAGGGAGGTTTTATTGGCAGTGATATGAATAACCGGTTTTCCGACAGCATTGGTGTACCAGCTTTCATGTCCTTCAAACTGGTCATTCACGCTGTCCATTTGCGTATCATAGGCAGTAACAGCAATGGTGTCAGTAACAGATACACCCGTCAGCGTATAGGTAGTAACATTACCAACTGTAACAAAATTGCTGAAAGAATAACCGGTCGGATTTCCCCAATACACTTTATATCCGGCTAAATCTGTTTCAGTATTTGCAGACCATGTTATTTTAATATTTCCACCGCCTAAATCAGTCTTAACAACATGCACCGGTGGCGCTACAGGAGCCGTCGTATCAGGCGAAATAAGAACAGGAGTGTAAAATACAATGCTCAATGTGCTGTTATCGAAGAAATCGTAGATAGATGAATCAATAGCAGAAGTCGTAATGGTTCCCCACCAGCTATTCTTTGCATTTACATTGCAACCTTGCAGGCGTTGATCATCGAACTCATACGTGGCTGTATTACCATACAGATTATTAGCAGAACAACTTGCCTGGACGCCGCAGTTATTACCTCCTGTCAATTCAAAAATATGAGTGGGTGCAAGCCCCGTTGCAGCATTCCTGGTAATGGTATTGTGATTATAAGCTGAGTAATCATCAGCAAAAAAAACAATCATATCATTTGCCGTGTTATCAATGATATGATTTTTTGTAAACGGGTCGCCGATATAACCATCATACAACGCAGCGGAATTTCCTGCCGAATTATGAGCAATAACATTATTGGAAACTGTCAATCCTTCTTCGTTAATTCCCCCTCCATACTGAATTGCAGCATTATTGTAAATGATATTATTTTGAATCACGCCTGCAACGCCGCCATAGACGTGAAAGCCGATGTTCATGCCTATTCCTCCGCCATTCCCGGTGGTTGTGTTATTATCAATAATATTATTTGTAATAGTTGCACCGCTGTAATTCAACATATATATTCCGCCTCCGTCTCCATTGGTTGCAGCATTGTTGGAAATAGTGCATCCTGAAACGGTGATGTATGTAGCGCCATCAGAATATTCATAGATGGCTCCTCCGCTGGTGGCTTTATTATTATTAAAGCTGCAATTCGTAATCACTTCGTTTATATAACCGCCATATACAAGATAAAAATCAATTCCGCCACCGTTGGTTTGTGATGTATTATTTATGAAACTGCAATTACTGATGAATGTAGTCCCTCCTATATTCAGAGAATACGTGCTGATTCCCGAATTACTATTATTCCGGATCATGCAGTTGGAAAAGTAAGGATAAGCATCATTCAATTGTATTGCTCCGTTGGCAGATCCTCCGCCGTACTCAACCATGCAATATTGCATGGTGCATCCCGCAGTCGTTGCCGTATCATAAACGGTACTTTGATTATTAAATAAAATATAATTCCAATATCCGGAAGTGTGGGTTACCTGGTTGCTCGTAAAAGTAATAGGCAGGAAGCCGTTGCCGATTGCTCTCAGGGTGCCTCCAATCTGAAGAGAAGTGCTGCTGTCAAATTCAACAACTACTCCAGGCTGAATAGTGAGAGTAAATCCGCTATCCAGTAAAACACTGCCCGTAACAATATAAGGGCTGTTGGCAAGCGTCCACGTAGTATTGGATGAGATAAAGCCGTTCACATTCGTTTGTGCATTCACGCTCCTGCCAATCATAGCGAGCATGAGTAAGAAGTATATTTTTTTCATAGCATTTAGTTTTATTCTTCAAAGATAATAATGCAAACATGGCAAAAGAACACAGAACTATAAAAGTTATCACTATTTCACGCACTCTATCCCATCAAAAAACAAAAAGGAAAAAGAGAAAAGGATTTTAACCGATTCCTTTGCCCGTTTTAAAATTCAATGTTATTCCGTTTTCCGTATATGTGCGATTCAATACTTGTTGTGAAAATTAAACCCCGAAGACGCTATTTTCATATCTTCGGGGTTATAATCTAAATTAGTTCCATCAATAAGGGAACTTCTTTAGGATTCAAGTGCATGCTCTTACTCCTGCTTCACTATCTTTTTCACTATTACCCCTTGCTCTGTAGTTAGTTTTAGTAAATATATACCGGCGCGCCTGGAAGATAAATCAATGGTCGTTTTGTCATTGCCCGGTTGAGTAGCGGATTGGTAAACCAGCTCTCCAAGCAGATTATATACAGCAATGGTTTTTATATTGCTGCCACTTATGGTAAGAATTCCTGTGGTTGGATTGGGATAGAGGTTTATCATATCCGTTTCCGTGCTGTTATCATTCGGAGAGGCATACCTGCCATTTCCGTTTTTATATAACGTTACGGTATCACTGTTTAAATTACCGGTAGGATCGTAAGCGCGAATCACCACCTGGTGATTACCGCCATTCAACAGGGTGGTGTTTACCGGCAATTTATAGGGCCATGTGGTAGATGTAGTAGTATGCGATCCGTCAATCCATAATTCCACCCTGTTAATGGCTAAGCTATTGTCGCTCACCTTGGCATAAATGGTATCGCTGGGGTGAGCAAACGTATTACCAGTAAAAGGATAACCGATAATGGCTATGGGCTTAGTATTATCAGGGTTTATGGGTGGAAGAGCAGGGTTGCCCAGCGACAAATTCACACTGATGAGCTTGTTAACGATGCCCGTGTTATATATAGGGTCTATATTGAAAAGGTTTTCATGATAGGTGTCAAACTGTAAAAACTCCCATATCCACGGCGAGCAAAACGGAATACTCCTGGCCCTGACGGTGTCAAGAACATTTTGCGTGTATTGGCAGGTTGTGTTATTAGAGGGAGTTTGGATTCTGATCGCCCAGCTCTCCTATATACAGAAACTTGTTGGCTGAATCGGTAATACGCTTGGTAAGCCCCACCAATCCTGCATTATTCACACCGGTGAATCCAAACCGGTCATTGTCACCTCCTCCATTATAGGTGTGACTGCTCACAATATCAAAATATTTATGCGTATCCAAAAGGTACTGGATAAACTGCGTCTGGTTATCCAGCGTAAAGTCACCACCGCCAACCCACTGGGATTGAATGACAAGATGCTCTGCGCTTGTTCTCGGCAATCCATCGCCGGAAGTTATCATGTGAGTCTGGTCGAGGCTGCGGATCAAAGCGGCTATGCGTTGGTTATAGTAAAACAAATCAGAAGTGGTGAAATTGGTATAGATGGGATTGTTACCACTGGCGCCATATTCATCTACATCACTCAGCAGGTTAATTTCATTGTGAAGCTCATAGAAATCAATCACTCCGTTATTTTTGTAACGGTTAATAAATTTCGTAATAAACCTTACAAAAGACAGGTAAGCCGCGCTGTTCGGATTGGTAATAAACGAGTGCATATCTGTATTTGTATTCACTGCAAACTGGCTCTCATTAAACATCAGCGAAGGCACTAATTTAATACCGGACGCATTCATATCGCTGATCATGGCATCCTCAGCAGCCCAGAAATTAACAGAGTCCGTCAGCCACCCGCTTCCGTTATAATCACTCACTCCGATCCGAAGGTAACCCGCTCCTATATATTTGGCATCCAGTATGGCTTTTTTAGCGAGCCGTTTGGCAACACCTTTACAGATGGTGCAGCCGCTGCCGTCGCCGTAATACTGCATCAACAGGTCCAGCTTATTCATCCCTACCTGCGGCTGCAACGGCGCTATTCCAACAACATTAAGCGTGCATAACAATCCGGTAGTATCGTTGCCTGCACAACCGGATGCATTATACAAATAGAAGGTATAGGTGCTTCCTTGTCCTATCCAGCTTGCAGATGTGCTTCCGGTTGGGCCATTACATCCCATCAGCACTTTGCCCCCTCCGTTTTGGCTTACAAACAGCAGCATAGTTGCTGCGTCCTGGGCATTCCAGTAAATGGTGGTGTACCCAGGTGAGAGGACGCATTAACAGGAACAACATATTGTGAAGCATACAATTCAGGCTGCACTCCAAAAACATCTACCCATGCCAGCAAGGAAGTCGTATCTGTTGCTGCACAACCGGAGGCTTTATATAAAAAGAATGTATATAAGCCTTGTTGTATTCAGGTAGCGCCTGCACTGCCGCTGGGGCCGTTGCATCCCATATATACCTTCGTGCCGCCTGCAATGCTTACCCAAAGCTGGGTGGTGGGCACGCCTGCAAAATTCCAATAAACGGTGGTTGTGCCTAAATGGGTTGATGCGGAAATCGGAACCATAGAAGGAGAAGCATAAAATTGTGTTTGGGCATGTATGCCATTACTCAAGCCCATGATGGCAAGAGCTGTTACTAAAATTAATTGTTTTAAATTTTTCATCATGTAGTGGCCGCTCTTAACGGCTTTGTTTAGGTTAGGTTAAGGGATTCATTCATTAAAAAATGATGCACTTCTTATGAAGGCTTATTAAAATGTCAATGACAGGTTGGCGACATACCTCCTTTCTTTATTAGTTATCAGGTAAATCGTTACTGTTCAGAATTAACGAAATACTGGAAACTGCTTTTTTATAAAGCGTGCGTAAAAATAAGTGATTGAAAACAGAATGTCAATAGCATAAAAGTAGGTAGTGAACACTACACCCGTTAGATGTGAAACTACACCGGCATGTTCTACCGTTGCAGATGGTCGTTCTACTGTTGCTGGTATCAGTTCTACTGTTACTGATATCTGTTTCACTGTTGCTGATGTCTGTTTTATAGTTGCATGCACTGAAATGTTGAAAATTTGTGTTAAAATGAGGGTTGGCGCTTAATGAAGGGTTATTTTAATGAAATTAAAAAGGAAGGTCCTCAGTCCCTGCAGTACTCTTATAAGCAAGTTTTCTTAATTTAATAATGCCTCTCTTGCTAGTTAGTTGCTGTCATTGCGAGGAACGAAGCAATCTCCTGTTCAAAGCTCAGATTTTGGGATTGCTTCGTCGAAAACTCCTCGCAATGACACCTTGCGAGCCGGAGCGTCTTTATAAAAGAAGTTACCATTCATATCGGCATACAAATCGGGAATACCCTTAAATCTATAAACTTCCTTAATGGCCATTGTTCTATATGAATGATTGATAATGAGCGTTAAAATTAGCACAAATATTTACACCATTTTATTTGAAATAATCGGGATGAAAACTAAACTTCCTTTTGGATATGAATTTATTAGTTAGCACATTTGTGCGTATAATACAACTGTTATCGGCAACCATGAAGGTGCTAACTTGAAATGGATTATTACTAAAACAAAATAAAAATGAAAACTAAATTATTAATTGTTGTGTTACTTTTTGCTTTAACAAGTTGCAGCAAAACTGTAGTGTACCCCAATCTTTAGACTGGATTTTGTGAAGCTAAATATACGATTCATTTGTTATTGATGATGTAAAATTTCTTTTTGCTTCTTTTTCTTTGTTAATAACCGTTAATTTGTTCATAACTGAAGGCTGATAAAGCT
>PLYJ01000007.1 GCA_003151745.1 Bacteroidota bacterium | reverse complement strand
GAAGAAGTCGGGATGTTTGCAGCCCAGCTTCTCTATTATTTTATCATCAAATCAAACTGTTTCCTATCTCACTCCTTTATAAACCTTTTAGTATCAATTGCACTCTCCGTTTTCATTTGAAGAAAATACATGCCGGCGGAAAGCTTGCTGATGTCAATGGCCTCACCCCGACCCTCTCCTAATGAGAGGGAGCGAGAGAGAAGTGTTTCTCCAAGGATATTCATTATAGAAACTGCTGCAGTAGCGCAGCAAGGGCGGGATGTTGTATTAAAGGTGAGTTCGTTGGTGGCGGGATTAGGATATATTGTAAACGAATAATCGCTTGTCAGTTCAGCCACTCCAACCAAGGTGAAATTAAGTGAAGCGGACGAAGAGCATCCATTGCCATTCGTGAGCTTAACTGTATATATTCCGCTTTGAGTAACAACATAGTATTGCCCAGTAGCTCCGGAAATTATATTTCCATTCAAGTACCATTGATTACCCGTTGCATAGCTTGACTTAAGCGAATCATTAAATTGTTGTATAGTAGGAGGAATTGGATTTGAATGTACTGTAACATCAATTAGAGAACTTGTTGTAGAACACCCGTTCGCATTTGAAATAGTAACTGCATAGCCATCTGATGATTTCACCATTATGCTTTGTGTTGTTGCACCATTATTCCAGAAGTAGCCGGATGCTGCACTTGAAGTAAGCTCAACAGAATCTCCATCACAAAATGTTGTTGCGCCGTTTGCAGTAATTACAGGTATTGCGGGTGGTGGACTAATAGTTGTTATTGTAGTTGATGCAGTTGCCGGGCATCCATTGGCATCCTTTATTGCTACAGAATAAGTTTGAGGAGTTGAAATTGCAATGGTTGAAGTTGTTGCTCCATTGCTCCATAAAATTGAAACAATATTTGAGTTATAGTAAGTGGTATCATTACTAACCGTCAGCATTGCACCCTGGCAAAGCGTTGCTGCAGGAGGAGCTATAGTGGCATCCGGGGATTGGAATATATATACTTGAACTATGTTTGAAGTTAATTCCTGCTGATGACAGTCAATAGTATTATAATAATAGCCTGATTTTTTAACCACTATGCTTTGAGTGGTCTCCCCATCACTCCAATAACCGTTTGCACTAATAGCAGTGAGCGTCACACTATCCCCCGGACAAAGGTTAATTTGGCTGCTTGGTGAAATCGTATTAGCCACAGCAGTTACACTAATTACATTTGAAGTTACGGTTCCACAGTTGGTAGTGATAGTGCATGAATAATTACCCGCGTCAGTAACTGTTATACTCTGCGTGCTTTCAAAGTCACTCCACAAATAAGAATTTCCAGCACTTGCAGTGAGCGTCACACCATTCCCGCAAATAATTGCTGTGTGGATCCAAATTGCTGAAATTGTTACAGACAGAGTTACGCTAATTACATTAGAAGATAAATTTCCACAGTTATTACTGACATTACAGGAATAATTGCCTGCAGAGGTAACAACAATGTTTTGTGTAGTTTCACCATTACTCCACAGATAACCGGTACCCACACTTGCTGATAAAGTTACTGAGTCACCACAACTGATGGCAGTGGCAGAGGATGCATATATGAACGGTGAACATGATATACCGGATATCTGTCTTTTCCATACACCTGAAGTATCGGTGCCTGCAAAAACATTCACACCACCTAGCGCGAATGAAAAAACAGTGGTGTCTGTCAAACCGTTATTAACGGCAGTCCAAGTTGTTCCGGAATCGGTGGATAAAAAAACACCGCCATTGGTTCCTGCTATTACACTCGTTCCAATTGAAGCTAATGCATTAACATTGGTGTTCGATAAGCCATTATTAACCGGAGTCCAGGTTGAACCTGCATTGGTTGATAAATAAACACCGCCACCAGTACCGAGAAAAATATTTACTCCATTAATTGCGATTGAATTGATGGGACCCTGAAGCGAGCTATTATCAATCTCTGTCCAGTTTGAGCCGTTGTTGGTAGATAAATTCAAATAGCCACCCACAGTACCGGCAAAAATATTTGTACCATTTACTATAGCCAATAAGCTAAAATTTGAACCTGAAATGCCATTGTTAACAGCAGTCCAGCTTGTTCCCATATCAGCTGATAAAAACACCCCGTTTCCAAAAGTTCCCGCTAAAATATTTGTTCCGCTTACAGCCAATTGAGCAATAATGAAATTTGTCAAACCGCTATTAACAGCAGTCCAGCTTGATCCGTTGTCGGTGGATAAAAACACACCACCACCATTAGTACCCGCGAAAAGATTAGCTCCGCTAATAGCTAATGAGAGCACATCGTTAGCTGCTAAACCGTTATTAACCGCAGTCCATGTTGTTCCGGAATCTGTGGATAAAAAAACACCGCTACTACTTGTACCTGTAAATATATTTGCTCCGCTTACGGCTATACAATTAATCTTACCGGCCCCAGCAGGGCCGTTAGTTTTTTGCCATTGGGCGTTTGTAAAATTTATGCTGCATGTAAATGCCAGGAAACATAGCATTATTTTTTTTGCTGATACCAATTCCCGGGCAATACGGGACAGGCGGGATTTTATTTTTTCTTTTGAAGTAGATTTGGAGTTCAACATTTTGATTTTTTTTTATTTGTTTAAATTTTATTTTGATCCCCGATTATGTGGGATTATTTTCAGATCCATTTTACTTTTGAATCTGTAAATCTGTGGCAATAGACCTCTTCCTTCATAATTCGCAGCTCCTTTTAGTAAGGATTTACCGGAATTCTTTCAAAAAAGGAAGGAACAATTATAAATGTTACCTTCCCTTTCATTCATGTTGCCGTCCTCTTCATTAGTGTTACCTTCCCTTTTATAAATATTACCCCTGTTATTTGTAATGTTACTTTTCCTTTTACAAATGTTATCTTCTCTTTCGTTAATGTTACCTTCCTTTTTATGAATGATTCCCCTGCTATTTATACTATTACCTTCCCTTTGGTTAATGATACCTTCCTTTTTACAAATGTTACCTTCCCCTTCATTAATTGTACCTTCCTTTTTTGTGAAGATATTCAGGTTTTTAATGGTTTTTTAAATTCTTTCGTGAAACCCGGAACGATTTTGCAGTTATAATCACAGAACCTTTCCCGATTGCTCGGGGTTCACAGATTAATTCTTTGTTTTCTTTGTTCTTTAATCTACGAATCGAGGTTACTTTTTTCACATAACATTATTATTTCTATTCAAATTCTAAACACTATTGTCGCGCAGGACTTGCAATCCGCGCTCCCCTCTCCGGTGTCTATCCCGATCATTTCGGGAGAGAGGGGCCGGGGGTGAGGCTTTTTTTATTCCTTCACAAACATCTTCGTATCAATTCCGCTCTCCGTTTTCATTTCAAGAAAATACATTCCTTTAGAAAGCTTGCTGATGTCAATCACAGCATCCTCCCCTTTCCATTGCAGAGAGAACGGAAGTGAAGTCTCTTGCCCAAGCATATTCACAATAGAAACTGTTGTTGTTGCACTGATGCGGGAAGATGAAGTATGAATAGTGATTTGGTTAGAGGCAGGATTAGGATAGATACTTACTATTTCATCATTTGAAATTGATGGAATGCCGGCAGGGTTATAAGGCCTGATGTCGGCAATTACTTCCTCGTTCTTTGAAAAATTATTGTTCCCGGGATTAAGTGAAGTTATGGAAAAGTAACCGTCATCGCTGCCACTCCAGCCCCAGTTCATGTGGAGATTATTATTTGCATCAAAGCCATCACAAACCCAGGTATGACCGGAAGGAAGTCCAGCAGGGTCCCATCCACAATATTGTACAGGACGGCTAGCTTTCAAATCTGCTTCAATAACAGCAAGCCACAACTGATCAGTGTAATTAGAACGCTGCAAACCATACGGCGGATAGTAACCAAAATACTTGGAGTATGAAGTTTGTGCGCATGGACTGCTGGAAGCATCATGAGTCGTACACATGGAACCGCTGCCGCTTGGAGAATATTGCATAGCTACGCTGATACCGATTTGATACATAAGTGTAGCAACATCATTATTGGCAGACGTAACATTACCTGTAGGCATATTATCCCAGTTATAAGTAGTGACGCCATAGTTTGCAGATAATGTTCCGTAATTAGGGCAGTTATAGGAGCTTGAACCGGTTCCTTTAACAGGCCACTTCCAATATCGCATAATTTGCGCCATCGTTGTCGCGTTACAGCCTGTAACAGAGCCTCCGGGACAAAGCGCATTGTAATTTGGATATTGATCCCATAATGTCTGAATAAGAGGAGCTACGGTGCTAGAAACGCGCGGTGCGACAGTGTTCCCACTTAAATAGGCTGACCATTGAGCAGAGATTTCAGAGGTAGCCTGAAACTTCTGCAACTTATTAGCAATAATTTCATTTTTACGTTGTTCCATCCAGTATCCCGCGTTTGAGGAATGGTCAGGAACGACAAACGATCCTTCCGTAGAATAGCCGATAACTGGATACATAGCGTCGTCTGCGGTGATAATGATAAAGCCCTTACCAGCATTGATATTATATGCAAAGTAAACGGCTTCACCTGATTCAGAAGTTTCTGTATAGGCAAGCGATATTGAATTAACCGTCATATTCGCATTTTGTCTAAAGAAATTTGCGGCTACAGTTTGCGCCATATCTGACGTAACAGTTTTTCCCGACGCCATAGGGATAAATGCAACGATTGCTGTTATGCAAAAGAATGCGATAATTGAAGATTGGATTAACTTTTTCATTTTGATTATGGTTTTTGAATTTTAAAAATTGATTTTTTTGACCTCACCCCTAGCCCCTCTCCTTTAGGAGAGGGGAGTGAAGGATGAAATTATTGCTTTACAAATCTTTTAATGACAGTTTCATTTTCTGTTTTCAATTGGAGGAAATACATGCCAGGGGGGATGGTGGTAATGTCAAGAGCCTCACCCCGACCCTCTCCCAAGGCGAGGGAGTAAGAAAGCAGTTCCTGGCTAAGCACATTCATTATAGAAATAATTGTTCTGCCGCTAAAGCGGGAGGATGAAGTATGAATAGTGAGTTGAGTAGAGGCGGGATTCGGAAAAATGGAAATGGAATTGTCAGCAGAGAACTCATTAAAGCCTACGTTGTGGGGGGTATTAATACCTACTGAAATCTGACAGCCGAACTCATTTGCAACCTTCACATTATAATTGCCACCATGGGTAATGACTAAGAGCGTGTCTGTTCCTCCTGGAATAATTGCAGTACTATCATACCACTGATAAAAGGTATAAGTTGGGTCAGTACTGCAAAACAGCGTATCATGTGATATTGTTATTACCGGAGTTGGCGGAATAGGAAACACTGAGATATGATTGATAAATGAAAGGGTATCCGTTCCTCCGACGTTATTAGAGACAATGAGCGAAGCATTAAAAGTACCAGGATTATAATAGCATATATATTGTGGGTTTTGAATTGTGCTGGATGAGGGAGAGCCTCCCGGGAAACTCCAGAGCCATGAATTGGCATTTGTACTAAGATCAGTGTAATTAATACATTCATTGGCACAAATTGTCGTGGCGCTTGATTGAAAATTAGCGACAGGCGGCGCATAAGAACAAGATGTAATTTTTACTAAGAAGGCATCATTGGCCCCCCCGCCATAAAAATTCTGAAATGCTCCCGAAATGAGAGCGGAAGAAGAATCATTAGTATCACCTCCCACGTAAATATTTCCGGCATTATCTAAAGCAACACCGCCTGTTGAATAGCTTCCGCCTACACTTTGACCACAGTAAGTTGCGCATTGACGGATGCCGTTAGCATCAAATTTTACCAAAAATATTGTAAACTCTTTACTTTGCTGGTAGTATCCATTTGATGTAAAATAAGTATTCTGAAAGCCCCCGAAGGCGATACTATCGCTGTCAACAGTAAGTCCTGCAAGCCACACATTTCCTTTAGCATCGGTTACAACAGAACTCGCCTCTGTGTTATTACCTGCTGCTGCCGATGGTTTCCCTGCTCCTCCATAATAAGTAGCCCAAAGACGGTGGCAGTCGCCATCAAATTTTACAAGAAATGCATCGTGCCAGCTGGTACCGTAAGAATTCTGAAACCCTCCCGACGCAATGCCGGTAGTGCTTGATGTTGATCCTGCCAGATATATATTACCGTCAACATCTGCCGCAACGCAAGCACCCGCATTTGTTGTAGCATCGAGATCGCCGTAGTAAGTACCCCATATACGGTTACCGTTGGCATCAAATTTTGCGAGGAATGCGGCTCCCTCACCGCCACCGTTTTGAAAAGTATTCTGAAATCCATGCCAGGCTATGTTAGTTAAATCAATTGTGGTTCCGGCAATATATACATTTCCAGTTCCATCGGTTGCAACACTAGCGGCACCAGTATTTCCGGCACCATAGTATGTACCCCAAATACGATTGCCATTGGCGTCGAATTTTACAAGAAATGCATCTCCGCCAAAAAAACCGCCGGTACCTATAAAATTATTCTGAAATCCACCTGAGGCAATGCCTGCTGTGTCTTGCGTACCACCTGCCAAATAGACATTCCCCAAGGCATCAGTGGCAACTTTGGCAACTCCAACACTCCAAACACCGCCAGTACCAATTGCTCCTCCATAGTAAGTAGCCCAAATGCGGTTCCCATCCTGATCAAATTTTACGAGATAGGCATTTTGTGATCCGCCCCCATACTTATTCTGAAAACCACCTGATGCGATACCGCTTGTATCTTGGGTATTTCCTGCCAGATAAACATTACCTGCCGCATCTGTAGCGACGCCGCTACCACTTGTACTAATCGTTCCTCCATAATAAGTAGCCCAAAGACGGTTGCCATTGGCGTCAAATTTTACGAGGAAGGCATTTGAATACTGTAACGCTGCCCACGTATTCTGAAATCCACCAAATGCCATGTTGTTGGGGCTGGTGGTCGAGCCGGCCATGTATACATTACCTGCAGCATCAGTGGCAACAGAGCTGGCGTTACCAAATTCACCGCCGCTACTACTATAATCCACCCCATTTCCTCCATAATAAGTGCCCCAGACGCGGGTGTTTTGCGATAGGGCAATTTGCGGAGCGAATGCAAATTTTAAGAACATCGCTGTGAGAGTGAAAGTGAGTAATTTGTTTTTCATAAGAATTGAGATTTAAATTTAAAAGTTTAGTCTTTAATGTTTTAGTTTTCAGGCAATTTCCCATTTCAATTTTAACATCCCTAACCCTCCCGCAATAAGCGGGATTGTCCTTCGGCGAACCTCCCGCCTGCCCTCAATATGCCATCGCACAAGGGGGAATAAGGCACAGAGGGCTTAAGGCGGCCAGCTATTGCAATAGTACCAATCGTTTATTTAAAGTTTTATTTCCGCTTAATAATTTGATAATATATATACCTTGGGGCAGATGATCTGCTTTTGCATCAAACTGCACCTGATATTTGCCCGGAAGCTGATTGCTGTTTACCCCGTTGGATGAATATCCTACGGGGTGAACCATATTTTTTACCTTATGTCCAACAGCATCAAAAACTTCGAGGCTTACGTCATTCGCATTGATAAGCGTATAGCTTATCATCACTTTGTCTTTTGCCGGGTTGGGCTGTATGTTGAATGAAACTACAGACTCCAACGCCTCATTCAATCCGACTGGAAGTATCTGTACTGTGTCTGCAGATACAGTTGGGCCACACTTGTTCCATACATACAGCCAAACTATATATGAACCGGGGCCAGGAAATGTATGAGAAGCAGAGGGAGAGGAAGTAGTGGAGGAACCGGAACCGTCGTTCCACATCCAGACAGAGGAATCAGCCGTAGCAGCGTTTGCAATGAACGATACAGTATCTCCGGACATAGAATACGTAAAACCACCTGCTTCAAAATTGTGTGCCGTTTGCTTTGTAAGCGTGATTGGTACAGCCACCCAATTATTTGACTTGTCCTGTTCGAGAAAATGATTTTCGGGGTCAGTAATAGATACAATATAATAATCGCCGTTGCATGTGCCTGCCGGAAGAATAATGCCGGGCGCATTTTCTGATGTATTATAAATGTCCAAATTCCCTGGATAAATTCCCTGGTTAGTACCACAACCACTAACGGAGCCGAAACCGTAGTTGGGAATATCTTTATCCTGTAGAATGTGGCCTCCAGTATCTATACAAGCTCCGAAATAAGAATTACAATCACCATCGTTTATAAGGCAGAAACTTTCTTTAGTTGCTGAGCCAATAATGGGCCAGGTAGTTGCGTCACGATTTGGAGTTGATCTTCGAAGTGTATAAGAAGACCAGTCGTCCACATGCGTATGGTGATGATCGAAATCATAAAACATCTTTCCGGCAGGGTGATCATAGTATGTCATGGTATTTCCACTGCGATGATAAATGCGTTGAATGACTAATTGCTTGACAGGTGTGCTGTCAGTGCATAACGTATCCAGGCAGGAAACAGGGGTAAGACCGCAAAAGCAACTGTCTATACCATGAATCTCCAAAGGACCCCATCCTATATTCGGTGTGGCATTGCTGAAGATAACCTGACCGGGCAATTCCTGATGATCCATCATTATTGCAAGGGCAGAGGCAGTAAGATCGGGGAGCAAATCACAGTCAGTAGAAACACCATCGGGGCATTTGCACCCAACAGGGTTTGAATAAGAACAGCCTGTGAAAGTTGGATCAGGCGGAGGATTGCTGCCGAAGGTTATACTGAAATAGTCAACCGAACCGGTATCGCTGAATATAAACAAATCTTTCACGGCTAAACTCCAAACGCCATTTGGGTTTAAACCTGAATTGAATTTATTGAGTGATTGCTCGGGATAATATGAACCGATAAAGGGTGCAGTCCCATAATATATCCAGCCATTGGACGCATTTTCTTCAAAGCAGGTTCCGTAATAACCACCTCCGCTCCCACCTTTTTCATCAGCGAGCATAATAATACTATCATTGGGAGCGCGCAACATGACACGCAAATCCTGTACATTAGTAAACCTTATATCGAGACAAACTGTCAATAAACCAAAAGAGGAACTTGTTGCATTCACCAACCCTGAAACATTAATGGGGATGCTCAGAGTATCTCCGTTAACAGGAATGGCATATATAGTATCATTCGTGAATGTCTGAGCAAATAATAATGATGGTAACATTAGAAAAAAAGTAAAAAGTATTTTCATCAAAAGATAACCTTTAACTTAAGCCTCACCCCCCAACCCCTTCTTGGCCTCATCCGCCCTTCGGGCACCTTCTCCCCCGAAAGTATCGGGGCAGGCGCCGGAGAAGGGAAGCGGCAGGTAATCTTGTTGGAGAGGGGGCATGAGACTAGTTTCTTGAAAGAACGACTGTTTTTGATAGTGACTGATTTTCTGTTTGAAGCCTAATAAGGTAAAGGCCATTGGCAAGTGAAGAACCGTCTTTGCCATTGCCATTGCCATCCCAGTATAGAATATGTTCGCCCGGTGAGAGATTTTCATCAGCAAGAACAGCTACTTCATCTCCTAAGAGATCGTACACTTTCACAGAGACCCATTCAGTAGCCTGGATATTAAATCCTATGCTTGTCATCCGGCTGAAAGGGTTAGGATATGCAGCGTTCAGAGAGAGATTATCAAAGGCAGAAGGATATTCATGAACGGCAGTAACTTGTCCTAAAACGACCTGCTGAGCATTTAACACTTCGCCTCCCCATGATTTGCCAGAATTGTAATAGCTTATAAAAGCTACTACTTTCATATTTGCTGCAATCCAGCCAGACGGTAATGTATATGAGTATGACTGGGAATAATGCTGCCCGGCGCTAACAGAAGAAGGAATAACTCCTGCAGTTCCCCAAACATTAGCATCGCCTGCCATATTGTATCTTGCTACATGCTTATAATAAAATACCTGCCCTGTCATTGAAGTTGAAATTGTGCAGGGATAATTATAAAATTCACACGATGGTTGAGGATCGCTACAAGCACTTCCTGTATAATTCTGCTGATCATAACCCATAATAGTATCTTCAACAAGCAAGCAGGTGATCCTCATATCGCCGGAGGCCGCTGCAACAAAATTTGCCGTAACAGTAGCGCTTGCTAATCTTGTAGAAGTATTGTAGCTTGACGCTATATCAATACTAACAGGTGAAGACACATTCAGGCGACGCTTAGCAGCATCCCTGCTAACATTAAAATTACTATACAAATAATACATCGGAGGTATGTTAGGACTCTGCCCGTAAACTTGTGCAGACCAATCCGCCCTGTCAGTCATCCCCTGAGGAAAACCGGGAGGCTGATATGCATTGTATAGCCCCAAAGCATAATCACTTTGCATAGCATCATCCCAATGATCCGCCACCTCAATAACACAACAAGGATACTTTATCAATGTTGAATCTAAATCGCTTATTTCACCCGGGCACGAACCACACCATGCGCCAGTGAATTCTTCCACAAGTACTTTGCGCTGTGCCTGCGCCATTGCCTGTTGCAT
>PLYJ01000056.1 GCA_003151745.1 Bacteroidota bacterium | reverse complement strand
ACGCGTATGCGCACGTGCGGGATTCCTCCTTCGCAATGACTAAAACAGATGGAAGTCAGGTGTGTTTACACCAAATCCATTCCTCCCAAAAACTGCCAGCACTTTCCACTGGGTTGCTTGCTGTCATGACGAAACCGGTTGCAATCACGGCAGTGTTGGTTGCATTCTTTGCGAAACCGGTTGTAGTTTCAAAAGAGCAGGTTGCAGTTTTCACAAATCCGCTTGCAATCACAACAGAATTGCTTGCATCTTCCACGAGATTGATTGCAGTTTCATCAAAGTTGCTTCCATTTTCTACGAAGGTGGTTGCAATCATGATAAATCTGCTTGCATCCTTGGCGAAATTAGTTGCAGTTTTGTTGGAATTGGTTGCGATCTTGATGAAAATGGAAGGGAAATTGGAGGAAATTTTGGCGAAATGTGCGTTTATGACCCAATTTAACAAGCAGTTACTGTTAAAGTTCATTTAGTTTCCGCAAGTCATCCTCAAAATCCTTTTGTGAATAATGAACGTGAATTTTGTTTTCACTTGTCTTCTTTTGAAAAGCATATCTTATAAGCACCCCCGCATTGCTTCTATCTAATCCTCGATTCGTCATACTCACCTTTAATTGATGCGCGAAAAAATCTTCCATGCGAATCAGCTTTAATCATGCTATTATAAATTTTCTTCGGAACATCAAAGTATTGCCATATTGCTCCGCTATTAAATTCAATTTCCAAAGTTGCCGATGACGCATCATAGCCAATACTTGCTATCATGCTTGACTGAACATTTTTTCGTTTCACGGGTAACTATTCAAATTTTCTTTTCAATTATTTATTTTTCTTCTTCAGCTTTTTCGCAGTGTGTTTATCACCCAAAACAGCTTTAGCGTTTAAAGCAGTCACTACTTTTTTACCTGTTCTTGCTTCCAACTCCTGCCTCGCAACTTTGGCTACATTGCCACCTTGCTTTGCCACTTTCTTGCTGTCTTCAAAAGTTTCCGGGTTCACCGCTGCTGAAATATCCTTCGTGGATGCTTCTGCAAGCATATTCAAAATCAATTCCGTGTTGGTCATGTTGTCCCTCAGGTTTTCTTTTTTCAATCCTTTCAGGATTTTATATTCTTTGGTGGTTTTATCAGCCTATGCTTTGGTTATGATGTCCGTAAGAGTAGCAAACTGAGCGCCTTCTTTCAATCCTCTTTTTCTCCATTCATCGGTCAGCTCCTTGCGAATCTCAATACTTTTCAGTCGCTGGTTAATCCAGCCTTCTGAATAGCCCAATTGCAGGTATTGTTCCAAAGCCCTGTCAATAATCAATTCAGGGTCCTGCATTTCGTCCAATCGCTCTTTGGCAACCTGTGCCAGCCAAAGCTTGAAAGGTTCTGCCTTGGGAGATGGTATAGACTGGATGAGCCGGAAAAGCTGCTCAGTGTCTGCAACATCGGTCATTCGCATTTTGCCATCTTCCGCCTGCAATTTCAACTGTCCCAAATTATGGGACAGTTCACTTCCTTCAGCTTTAAGCTTTGTTTTCAAAGCATTCCAGTATTTTCTGGATCTGGGACTTTCAGTCAGTATTTCAATTACATCAATAATTGAAAAATACCATTTCTCCTGATCTTCATCCCACAGGGTTCTTACTTTTTTATCTTCAAATATTTTTATGGCATCTTGTTTCATCTTGGTAAATTATATATTAAGCACGAAGTTTGGAACTTCGTCTGGGTTTTATTTTTATATCTGTTTAATTAGCCTGAGAAAGTCACCTAAAACATTCAGTGCATTTTGTCCTTCGTTTTTTAATGTGTTGCTATGCAATTCAATATTTAAATTATCACATAGAGAAATAAACTCTTTATACTTTGGAACATTATCAAAGTTGTTTCGCGAAATAGTTTTTAGCTTCCCAACAAAAGTCCGAACACTTCCCCTTGCTTTAATTTCACCTTCAAGGTCAAAAAGATATTTTCTTATGAAAATATTTTCAAGAATTTTTCTGCATTTGACACAAAGTCCTTCGTAATTTATAATCGGTTTGTTTGATGTATGAATGTCTTCAATTTCTCTTAAGTCTTTTAAATTCTCATCTTCTATAAATTCTTCCTCAACATTACAATCCACAACAGTGCTTTTCTTTACACCATTAGAAAGCCCATCAGGAATTATTCTTAGTGGTTTGGGATTATCAAGTTTCAAATAAAGCCATTTGAAGAATTCAGATTCGTGAGTAAGAATAATTAATTGGTTAATGTTCTTTTCAATTATTTCACCGTCTTGAGAGATCAAATGTGGGTTTGCCAAAAGCTGAATTGTTCTTATTCTTCTGTCAGAATCAAAACTCGAAAACGGGTCGTCAAAAACAATAATCTTTTCATTCAGTTTTGCATCATGAATCATTAAGGAATAGAAAAAGGCAAAAGCCAAAACTCGCTTATCACTTTCACTCAAAGTATTCTTAAAGTTCGGTTTGTCTGTTGCAGTTTCATCAATGGGAACAAGATGGCTGTTGAAAAACTTTAAAGCAAAGATTCTTTCACTTTGTCCAACTATTTTTCTAATTGGTTGAAAATCGTAAATTGTAAAGTCAGCATTTAGTTCATAAAGAACTTTATTGATTGTATCAAAATGAACTGCAAAAAGATTTTTGCCATATTCATTCAGTTGCTCTCTAGTTGATTCTCGTTTCTGCTTTTTTGTTTCCTGAATACCATCAATACTATCATATTCATTCAAGAAATCATTCCATTCTTTTGTATGTCGGGTTTTGGCAAATTCAAGCTCTTTAATCTTTCTGTTTAACGCCTCAATATTTACATCTGTTGTAAATACATTCTTCTTTTTCAATTCATCAGTTTGTTCTTTGGCCTTTTTGATTACTTTAATTAGCAAATCAAATTTTTCAAAGTTTACTTCGTAGCCAATGTCTTTTAGCTTTGCAGCAAACTCTGTGTTAACTGCTTCTTTCAGTTTTTTTATTTCTTCCTTGGTAAGTTCGTTTGAAGGAAGATTGATTTTTACAGAAGCTAACTTGTCTTGAATAGATTCCAAATAAGTTATAGGATTCCATTTTTCAAACTTAGAAACTGTATTTGAAATTTCAGTTTGAAGTGTTCTATATTCTTGTGAAAAGAGTTGCGAATAAGAAGAAAGTAAATTCTGGGCATCCGCATTTAATTCTTGTCCGCAGAACACGCAATCCGCTTGTTCATCTTTGGTTAAGTTCAGCCCCGTTTGTAAAAAATCTTTTGAGTGAGATGGGTTCTTCCATGTTTTTAAAATATGTTCGGTAACAAGTTCTGCCTTTACTTGAATAGAACTGGACAAAACAACTTTAGTGTTTTGATTTAAAATATTGCCAAGTAAAGCTTCAATTGCTTCAAATACACTTTTAATTTTCGCTTGATTGTTTGCCGTTTCTATTGTAGCTTGTAGTTCCTTTATTTTTTCTTCTACATTTTCAACTTTCGGAAGCTTAGAGAAATCTTTAACCGAAATTTCCTTTTTAAAGATTCTGTTGAATTCGGCTGTCTTAGCAGTTTTCTTAGCTGTCAGCTCATTGAGTTCATCTTGCAGAGAATTAATTTCTGTCGCAAGTTTTTTCCCTTGAGTACCAATTATAATGCTATGTAAATTCTTTTGATGCTCGTATGTTATTTCGTTCCCCTCAAAAATATTTTCATTGATAAATTGTGTATCAAAGATTTCAATGTTTTCAAAACCTTGGTTCCATTCCACGCTCGGATACTTGAACTGCTTATTAGTATCGTCAATGAATTCAACTTGCTGGTTTCCGTTGAACCCAAAGGTTTTTCTTCCCTCAATAATTGCAATATCGCCGGTTTTAAATGACCAAAGAATATCCGTCAGAGTGCTTTTGCCTCCCGTATTTTGCCCAAAGATGATAGTATTCTTGCTAAAATGTCTTCCACCGATTTGACAATCGTGAAACCTGCCTATGCCTTTAATATTCGTAAATCTTGAAATCATAATTTTTATTCTAAGTCCAAAATATTATCCTCACTCCCAACCTCTTTCAACTCCGGCAAAGAACTTCCAGCAATACCTTTTATAGAGCCAATGAAATGATTGGTATTTAGCAGCACCTTTTCCAGTTGCTTTTCTCTTTCTTTCCAGATGCGCTCCATGGCGCGCTTTTCTTTTACATAGCTGTCCTGCAGGCTTGTAAACCCTTCAACGATGGCGCCTATCTGTAATTTGAATTCATTGCTCATTAAATAATCGTAGAGCATCTGCATTTTTTCTCCTTTATTGGTTTGTGAAGAAAATGCTTCGCTTATGCGGAGCAGGCTTTCGCGGAGCACAATAACCAGTCCTTTAAAAGCATTAAAGGAACAAATCCAAAAGCCGTCTTTTTGCGAAATGCTTTCAACGCCTTCGGGTAATGCCTCGCTCACTATGACATATATATCGGCTTTCACCAGCCCGGCATCATTCTTAAGCTTTGAAATCCATTCATTGCTGAATGCTTTTGTGCGCTTGCTTTCATAAAGAATTTTGCCGCAATCATTGCCCTGCTTGTTTTTAACGGTATGAATAACATCAGCGCCTTTCACTCCCTTTCCTACCTCTTCTATTAAATCAAAAGGGAAAATGCTTCTCAGTATTTCTTCCAAAGCAAGTTCCTGCACTTCGCCCTGCAACTGCATGGAGCCTTGGTCTGCCTTGCGTTTCATTTCTTCCATCTGGTTTTTCATGGAATCAATTACTTCATGCAGTTCCTTCACTTTTAATTCGTTCTTATCCGTTTCTCTCTTACTGATCTTTGATGCTTCATCTTTTAAGCGTTCCGTCAGTTTTTGCTCAAACTCCAGTTCTATGCTTTGTCGTTGTTCATCGAGCTTTCTTTTAAGCTGTTCGTTTTCGATTTTCGTTTTCTTCAGTTCCTGCAGTTCCTTTTTAACTTCTGTCGCTTCTTCACTGAGCGACTTGATGCGTTCCTCAAATTCCTGTTCAAACTGTTTCTTGATCTCTCTTGATTTCCTTTCCGATTCAATTTTCAGTTTTTCTGCAACCTGTTTATCAATATCCGTTTGTTTTTGATTTAGTTCCAGTTCTTTTTGAGCAAGTGTGTTTTCCTTCTTTTTATAGTCTCCTTCAATGGCTGTAATCCTTGTATTTAGTTCCGCGCGGTATTTTTCTTCTATCTCATGAGCTAAAACATCTTCAACATTAAATTCATGCCCGCACTTGGGACAGGTTATTTTGGTGGTCTTTGCCATGTGTTTAAAAATTAGAAGTATTCAAATTATTGTGATGCAATGCAAATGTAAGATTTGGATTCATACATCAAGTTCAAATGAAATAGTTGCCCCTCCGCAGAATTTCCAAATCCTGCAGTTTATCAGTTTTCATGCAAAAGGATTAAGCATTACCTTTGAGAAATGATTAAAGATCAATTCCGTAATAGTCATCAATCCTGCATGTGCGGGACTACCTGTTTAAAAATAAAAACAATCAGATATGAAACAAATAACCTTAAACATTCCGGATAAAGAGTATGATTTCTTTATTAACCTGATGAAGAAATTTAATTTCATTAAAGTGAAAGAAGCAGACTTTGTAATTCCTGAAGAGCATAAACAAGAGGTGAGGAAGCGGAGGAAAACCGCCGGCAAAATGATTTTATTAAGTGGGATGATGCTAAGAAACAGTTTTAGCAGGCATATAACTACTTTCCACTTTTTTCCATTCTTTTTCTGTTTTTTCCGCTTTCAAAAGTTAGGTTAGGGCGGAGGGTGGCTATACTTTTGTATCCGTAGCGATTCCCGAAATGGTTCGGGATCTTCGAGAAGAAAAGTATGCGGTTTGAGTAGCAGAATCTGAAATGAACGCAAATGAACGCAAATGAGCTGAAATGAACATGTAAAAAGTTGTTTCAGGGATTAGAGCCAACATATCTTTGTTCAGTAATTACTCCCTTTAAACGGGATTTGCAATAAGCAGAGTAAGCCTTGTTATCTGCGGACTTAATCCCGAATAGTCGCATGCGCGTCAACCTAATTTTAT
>PLYJ01000103.1 GCA_003151745.1 Bacteroidota bacterium | reverse complement strand
CAACCTTTTTCAGGACGATACATATGAATTTTAAGGCAATAAGACTTCTGCATAACCGTTATAAAACATGATTCCTAAATACATACAAAGTCCTATCTTCGCCAACGAAATAAGAGCTATTTACCGTTTAAAGTTGGGGTGCTGAAAAACCTTAAACTTTAAACCTTAAACTTTGAACTAACTAATGCCAAGGGATAAATCAATAAAGTCAGTGCTCATCATAGGTAGCGGCCCCATCATCATCGGGCAGGCTTGCGAATTTGATTACAGTGGTTCGCAGGCATCGCGTTCGCTTAAGGAAGAAGGAATTGAAGTTACGCTTATCAACTCCAATCCCGCCACCATCATGACTGATACGGTGACGGCTGACAATATCTATCTGAAGCCGCTTACTAAAAATTCTATCATTGAAATTCTTAAAAAGCATAAGATTGATGCTGTGCTTCCCACCATGGGCGGACAAACTGCTCTCAACCTTGCCATTGATTGCGATAAAGCAGGCATCTGGAATAAGTACGGAGTAAAGATTATCGGAGTTGATATTAATGCGATTAACACTACGGAAGACCGTGAAAAGTTCCGTCTGCGCATGTTGGAGCTTGGAGCAAATGTGTGCATGGGCCGTACAGCAACTTCTTTCCTTGACGGAAAGGAGATAGCGCAGGAAATAGGATTTCCGCTTGTTATTCGCCCTTCGTTTACCCTTGGCGGAACAGGTGGTGGCTTTGTTCATACAAAAGATGAATTTGATGCAGCCCTTAACCGTGGCTTGCATGCTTCTCCTGTGCATGAAGTATTGATAGAACAGAGCATCATGGGTTGGAAGGAGTTTGAACTGGAACTCTTGCGTGATGCTGCAGGCAATGTTATCATCATTTGTTCCATTGAGAACTTTGATCCGATGGGCATTCACACCGGTGACTCCATCACTGTTGCTCCTGCCATGACGCTGAGCGATGTCACGTATCAGAAGATGCGCGATCTTGCTATCAGGTGCATGAACGGCATAGGGCAGTTTGCAGGTGGTTGCAACATCCAGTTTGCCGTTAATCCTGAAGATGAAGATACGATCATTGTTATTGAGATCAATCCCCGTGTATCCCGTTCATCGGCTCTTGCATCAAAGGCTACAGGCTATCCCATTGCGAAGATCGCAGCGAAGCTTGCCATTGGATATCACCTTGATGAATTAAAAAACCAGATCACAAAGTCCACATCTGCATTCTTTGAACCTACTATTGATTATGTTATTGTGAAAGTTCCGCGTTGGAACTTCGATAAGTTTAAAGGTTCTGACCGTCATCTCGGCTTGCAAATGAAATCCGTTGGAGAAGCGATGGGCATTGGCCGCAGCTTCCAGGAGGCTTTGCAGAAAGCATGTCAGTCGCTGGAAATAAAGCGCAATGGTCTTGGTGCAGATGGCCGCGAAGTAGGTGAGCAGGATGAGGTTTTGGATTCGCTTGAAAGACCAAGATGGAATCGCTTGTTTCATATTTATGATGCTTTTAAGTTAGGCATATCCTTTAATAAAATTCAATCGCTTACGAAGATTGACCCTTGGTTCCTTCGCCAGATTGAGGATCTGATAAGCCTTGAAAAGGAAATACAGAAATATTCCATTGATGACATTCCAAGGAATTTATTGATGGAAGCAAAGAAGAAAGGGTATGCTGATCGACAGGTTGCACACCTTTTGAAATGCCTTGAAAGTCATGTTTTCAAAAAGAGAAAAGAGCTTGGCATTAATCGTGTATATAAGCTCGTTGATACCTGCGCTGCGGAGTTTGAAGCAAAGACGCCTTACTACTACTCAACATTCGATGAGGAGAACGAAAGCATTCCAAGCAACAAAAAGAAAATTGTTATTCTCGGAAGCGGTCCTAACAGAATAGGACAGGGAATTGAATTTGATTATTCCTGTGTGCATGGCGTCCTTGCTGCAAAAGAGTGCGGCTATGAAACGATCATGATCAATTGCAACCCGGAGACTGTTTCTACAGACTTCGATATTGCAGATAAGCTTTATTTTGAGCCTGTCTTCTGGGAACATATATACGATATTATTGAACTTGAAAAGCCGGAAGGTGTTATCGTTCAGCTTGGAGGACAAACAGCGTTGAAGCTTGCAGAGAAGCTTCACAAGTATGGCATTAAAATTATAGGCACCAGCTTCGACTCTCTTGACCTTGCCGAAGATCGCGGAAGGTTTTCTGCTTTACTGCGTGATCTCGGAATTCCATATCCTAAGTTTGCTGTTGTGGAAGATGCCGATCATAGTGTGCAGCTTTCACGTGATCTGGGTTTCCCACTTCTCGTGCGACCGTCTTATGTGCTGGGCGGACAGAGCATGAAGATTGTTATTAACGAAGAAGAACTGGAACAGCATGTAGTTCAAATCCTGAAAGATATTCCTGATAATAAAATTCTGCTTGATCACTTTCTTGAAAAGGCCATCGAAGCGGAGGCAGATGCTATCTGCGATGGCGAAGATGTATATATCATTGGCATTATGGAGCACATTGAGCCGGCAGGGATTCACAGCGGCGACAGCAATGCGGTATTGCCTCCTTTTGATTTGAGCGATGATGTAATCAAACAAATGGAAGACATCACAAAGAAGGTTGCTCTTGCCATGCAGGTGAAGGGTCTTATTAATATCCAATTTGCAATAAAGAATGAAAAGGTTTTTGTGATAGAGGCAAATCCGCGTGCATCGCGCACGGTGCCATTTATCGCCAAAGCCTACGATGAGCCTTATGTAAATTATGCTACCAAAGTGATGCTAGGCGCTAAGAAGGTAAAGGATTTCAAGTTCAATCCTAAGAAAGAGGGGTACGCCATCAAGATTCCGGTATTTTCATTCGATAAATTCCAGGATGTAAATAAAGAACTTGGCCCTGAAATGAAATCAACAGGGGAGGCTATTTACTTTATCAAAGACCTCGAAGATGAATTCTTTCAGAAGGTCTACGCAGAAAGAAATTTATACCTGAGCCGTTGATACTTATTTAACAACGAAAACACATGCGTGATTTTTTTGTTATTCTAATTGTTGCTTTTGTTCTTTTTGGAATTTTCCGGAGAATGATGTTTGGCTCTTTTTATGCCGCATTTAATCAAATGAATAAGGAGCAGGAGAGAAAAGAACAGGAAGAACGAAAAAGAAAGGCATCAGGCAAGATTACGATAGAAAAGGCATCATCAAAAATAAAAGGTGATATTGAGGATATAGATTATGAAGAAGTTTAAGTTTTACACGATTTAATTATTCTTTAGGTAATTATAAATGGCCGTTCAATCGTTAAATTTGTTTACACAAAATATATGAGTGCGATTTTTTTTATCAGGAAGTTTAAAGCAAATTTTATGCGATTCAATCTGCATAAAGTATTCCTTCCGCTTTCTTCTGCAGGACAATTTCTTTTCTATCTCTCAAAAATTTCAAAATGGAGGAACGAAAATAAGAGGCATGCCTTCAACGATTTTTATTCCCCAAAGTTTGATTACAACAAACGATATAAAATGTATGAATACATCGAGGAGAATGAAATCAAAAACGAGATTATAGATTATATTGAGTTTGGTGTTTCTGAGGGTTATTCAGTAAAGCACTGGTTGAAAATTCACAATAATCCTTCCTCAAGCTTTTTTGGATTCGATACCTTTGAAGGCTTGCCTGAAGATTGGGGCGGCTTTAAGAAGGGTGCAATGACGGCTCGTATTCCGGAAGTTAATGATCAGCGTTGTAAATTTATTGCCGGATTATTTCAGGATACTTTACCATCAGCATTGATGCAATGGAAAAAGGAAAGGAGGAAAGTAATTCATCTCGATGCTGACCTTTACAGTTCGACCTATTATGCGCTCAACACATTAGCTCCTTTGTTAAAGAAAGATGATATTCTCATCTTTGATGAATTTAGCGTGCCTTTGCATGAATTCAAAGCATTTACTGAGTTTGTTGCTTGCTATTATATCGGATATGAAGTTATCGCATCTTCAAACAACTATTTTCATACTGCTATTAAATTGACAAAAGTTTAATTCTTATTTCAAGGGCTAAAGATTATGAACGTAAAAAAATTTCTTCCGCATATAATTGCTGTAGCTGTCTTCGTTGTTATTTCTTCTGTGTTTTTTTCTCCTGTTATATTTGATGGGAAGAAGCTGAAACAATCTGATATTGCTAACTGGCAAGGAGCATCAAAAGAGATTGTAGACTTTCGAGACAAGAACAACAGCGAGCCGTTGTGGACAAATAGCATGTTTGGAGGAATGCCCGCATACCAGATTTCTACTTTTTATAAAGGCAATCTTATTCGATTTGTTGACGAGGCGATTTCTCTTGGTTTGCCTTCTCCTTTAAATTATTTGTTCATTTACCTTCTTGGATTTTATTTTTTGTTGATCACACTTAAAGTTGATCAGCGGCTTGCAGTGCTTGGAGCAATTGGATTTGCATTCTCCTCTTATTTTTTAATTATCCTTGAAGTTGGCCATAATTCAAAGGCAGGTGCTATCGGCTATATGGCCCCTGTAATAGCCGGCATCATCATGACCTATCGGGGAAGACTGTTGCTGGGCGGCGCCCTCACTGCTCTGTTTCTTGCATTGGAGCTTAATGCCGGTCATCCACAAATAACGTATTATCTCCTTTTGACAGTTGTGTTGCTTGGCATTGCTGAACTATACAATGCCGTAAAAGAAAAAAAGTTAAACTACTTTATTAAGGCTTCTCTCATACTCATCGTTGGCGGAATGCTGGCAGTCGGAACAAACATTACAAGCACGATGGCAACGGCTGAGTATGGAAAGTATTCCACGCGCGGACCATCAGAGCTGACATCTGATAAGGATAATCAAACGTCAGGTTTGGATCGCGATTACATCACCAGCTGGAGTTATGGCAAATCAGAAACAATGACGTTGATGATTCCGAATTATAAAGGTGGTGCATCCGAAGCAATAGGTAATTTTGATAAAGATGCGCTGAAAGATGTTGATCCCAACTTTAAGCAAAATATTGCAAGCTTCAGCGCATACTTCGGCGATCAGCCGTTTACACAAGGGCCGGTTTACATTGGAGCAATCCTCTGCCTGTTATTTGTATTAGGATTGTTCATCGTAAAAGGACCAATCAAATGGTGGTTGCTTTCAGCTACTGTGCTTTCCATTTTCCTGGCGTGGGGAAAACATTTCATGGGGTTCACTGATTTCTTCCTTGATTATGTTCCGGGTTATGATAAGTTTCGTTCTGTGTCTATGATACTGGTAATCGCCGAATTTACCATTCCCCTTTTAGCCGTTCTCGCGTTGAATGAATTGATTAATAGTTATGAATCATCCTTCAGTAGGAAAGCAAAGGCACATCAACAGTTGCAGAATAATAATGCTGAAGGTGAAAGAAAACCAATAGCTCAGGTAAGTTCTAAAACTGTGAATTACATCATGGGCGCCATGCTTGCTATTTCTTTACTGATAGCTGCATCTCCCGGAATATTTACTGATAAGTTTTATTCTGACGAAGAATATAACAGAGCGGTAGAGCAAACAAAGGGACAGAAGATTTCGAAAGAAACGCTTAACACTTTCTTTGACGGTGTTGAAACCGCCCGCAAAGCAATTGTAGCATCCGATGCATGGAGAACATTTATTTTCCTGTTACTTGCTTCTGCATTGATTTTCGCATTTAATAAATACAGATTTAGAAAAGAGTTTTTGATTTTCGGTTTGCTCCTTCTTGTTGGAGTGGATGTAATAAGTGTTGGTTCAAGATATATAGACAAAAAGGATTACGTTTCTAAAAGTGCATACAATACTCCGTTCCCGATGTCTCATGCTGACGAACTCATCAGGCAGGATCCATCGAGTTATCGTGTTCTTAACCTTGCAGCAAATACCTTCAATGACGCGTCTACTTCATACTATCACCAGAGCATTGGAGGTTATCACGGAGCGAAGTTGAAACGTTATAAAGAGCTGATTGATTATCGCCTCACTCCGGAAATGGGAGCGCTTCAAGCAAGCCTAAATAAAGGAGATACCGCAGTGCGAATGGCATTAAAAAGCCAGTCGTCATTGAATATGTTAAATAGTAAATATATCATATATAACCCGGATGCTCCTCCAATAGTCAACAATAATGTTCTTGGTAATGCATGGTTTGTAAACGAATATAAGATTGTTCCAAATGCTGATTCTGAAATCGCCGCGCTCAATAATTTCAATCCTAAAACAACTGCCATCATAGATCAGCGATTCAAATCGAATCTTGATGCGTTTAAGTCTTTTTCAGATTCAACGGCTTCGATCACATTACTGTCCTATCAACCTAATGATTTGGTCTATGAGTCTAAATCGAATGCTGAGGGGTTAGCAGTATTCTCCGAGATTTATTATGATAAAGGATGGAATGTATATGTGGATGGACAACTATCTCCCTATTTTCGCACAAACTACGTGCTTCGCGGCATGCTCGTTCCTTCAGGTAATCATAAGATTGAATGGAAGTTTGAACCTTCTGTTTATTACACCGGAGAAAAAATTTCTCTTGCGAGCTCCATTTTATTGTTGCTTATGGTTGCCGGTGTAGGGTTTACCAAGTGGAAGAAAAACAACATCAACGAATAACGAATTTGTTACGAATATACGAATTCCGAATTTAATGCGTTTCGCAAATTCGTACAAGATTCGTAATTCGATACAATAATAGCTTTTGGAAAGAAAAAGGGTTCTCATCATTTCCTATTACTGGCCACCAAGCGGCGGTGCCGGTGTGCAACGCTGGCTTAAGTTTGTGAAATATCTTCCGGAATCAGGCTGGCTACCTGTTGTTTATACTCCTTCTAATGGGGAGATGCCTGTCATTGACACTTCTTTGGAAAAGGATGTACCGGCTGAGGCAATCATTATTCGTCGGCCAATCTGGGAACCATACCATTTATATAAAAAGTTTGTCGGAAAAAAGAAGGATGAAAAAATTAACACCGGATTCCTGAATGAAGGGAAGGGATCGGGTCTAACTGAAAAAATTTCCGTATGGCTGAGGGGGAATTTATTTATTCCTGATGCGCGCAAGTTCTGGATTACGCCATCCATAAAATTTCTTAGTGATTATCTTGGTAAAAATAAAATAGATGCTATTGTTTCTACCGGACCACCGCACAGCATGCACCTTATTGCCTTGGGGCTAAAGAAGCGTTTCAATATTCCCTGGCTTGCTGACTTTCGCGATCCATGGACGAACATTGATTTCTATCACGACCTGATGCTTAGTAAATCAGCTGACAGAAAACATCATCGCCTTGAAAAGGAAGTTTTATTAAATGCCTCTGCAGTTGTTTCTATTGGCAAAACGATGGCGCAAGAGTTTGAAGCTATTGCTCATCGAAAGGTGGATGTTATCACAAATGGCTATGATAATGATGACATGCCAAAAGAGGTAACCGAAAAAGACAACAAATTCAGCATTGCCCATATCGGAACGATGGTGAAAACCAGGAATCCAATCACTCTTTGGAAGGTGTTGAAACAACTCATTGATGATAAAAAGTTTGCCGCTAATCTTGAAATTAAATTGGTTGGGAAAATAGATTTTGCGGTGAGGAAATCGTTAGAAGAATCCGGATTAATGCCATTCACGAATTTCATTGACTATCTCAACCACGATGAAGTTATCAAGGTACAGGTGCAATCGCAGGTTCTTTTGCTAATGCTGAACAGTACAAAAAACGCAAAAGGAATTCTTACGGGGAAATTTTTTGAATACATGACCTCAGGCAGGCCAATCCTTTGCATAGGTCGTGAAGACGGCGATGCTGCTGAAATAATCAGTGAAACGAATATTGGCATTGTGTGCAATCACGATGATGAAGTCAAAACAACAAAGGCTGTGCTTGACTATTATAATAGTTATCTTGGAGGGAAATTAGCTGTACAATCAAAGGACATTGATCGTTATTCCCGCAAAGCATTAACAAAACAATTAGTTACTTTGCTCGAACGAATCACAACATGATAAAAGTTCTCACCATCATTGGCGCCCGTCCGCAGATCATTAAAGCAGCAGCTATTAGCCGCGCCATCAGGAATCATTTTGCAGATAAAATCAAAGAAGTGATTGTACATACAGGTCAGCACTATGATGATAATATGTCAAAAGTTTTTTTTGATGAACTGGGTGTTCCTAAAGATGATTATAATTTAGGTGCTGGCTCGGGAAATCACGGAAGGCAAACAGGGCAGATGATAGAAGGAATAGAAAAAATAATTCTGCAGGAAAAACCTCAATGCATTATTCTGTATGGTGACACCAATTCTACACTGGCAGGTGCCATAGCGACTTCCAAGCTGCATCTCCCCATTGTTCATATTGAAGCGGGCTTACGCTCGTTCAATAAGAATATGCCGGAAGAAATCAACCGGATATGTTGCGATCATCTTTCCACGTTGCTTTTCTCACCAACAAAAACAGGAGTGAATAATCTTGCAAAGGAGGGGTTTAAGCTGGATAACAAGCCTGCTTACACCATTGATAATCCAAAGGTCTATCACTGCGGGGACGTGATGTACGACAATAGCTTATATTTCTCAGAAGCAGCGAAAAAGAAATCCAAAATTGTTGAGCAATTAGGATTGAGTGGCAAGAAGTTTATTCTCGTTACTGTTCATCGTGATGTTAATACGGATCAATCAGCAAGACTTAATGCACTGTTTGAAGCATTCCAGGAAATATCGTCTGCAGAAAATATAAATTTCGTTATTCCCCTTCATCCACGAACTTCAAAGGTATTGGACGAACATTTGAATCCCGACTTGTTAAAATCCATAAGGGGCAATTCTTTAATAAAGATTATTCCTCCGGCAGGTTTCTTTGATATTATACAGTTGGAATCAAATTGTTCCCTTGTGATGACAGATTCCGGCGGTGTGCAAAAGGAAGCTTACTTTTTTCATAAGCCTGTCATTATACTCCGCTCAGAAACAGAATGGGTTGAATTAGTCGAACAAGGCTGCGCAATTCTTGCTGATACTGATAAGCAACAGATAAAAGATGCCTATAGTTTTTTAATGAATAAATCCCGTACGTACGGGATTAAATATCCAGCTATCTTTGGGGACGGGAAAGCTGCGGAGTTTATTTGCAAGGAAGTATTTGAGCAGTTTTCAACTTAAGCAGGATGCTACATGTGCGGTATAGCCGGTTTCATTGATTCAACACTTGGAAGGCAAGAAGCTGAAGGAAAAATTCAGCAAATGCTGGAAAGCATTGCCCATCGCGGACCTGATGCGCAAGGAGTCCGCATTGAAATGCCGCTGGTGTTAGGTCACAATCGTCTTGCCATTATTGATCTCAGTGAAGAAGGCAACCAGCCAATGGAATACTTCGATGCCATTATTACCTATAATGGTGAAATATATAACTACATCGAAGTAAGGGAAAAGCTGATTGCAAAAGGCTATCGTTTCAAAACCAAATCAGATACCGAAGTGATCCTTGCTGCCTGGCGTGAATATGGTAACAAGTGCGTGGATCATTTCATGGGCATGTGGGCATTTGCACTTTGGGATAAGAAAGAAAAAGTACTTTTCTGCTCGCGTGATCGTTTTGGGATAAAACCTTTTTATTACTTGCATGAAGACAGAAGATTCTATTTTGGTTCGGAATACAAGGCATTAAAGCAATCCTCTCTCTTTTCCTCAGCGCTTAATCTCGCACAGGTCAGCCGTGGCTTGCAGCTTGGATGGTTGTGCTATGAAGATGAAACGTACTTCTCAAAACTTAAATCACTTCCTGCCGGCTCTAATCTTATATATAATAACGGACATGTTGTTGTTCAGAAGTATTGGGACATTCATACTGAACAAGCTAATCGTTCCTCCGAAAAGGAAAGGCAGGAAAAATTTTACGAGCTTTTTACGGATAGCATTAAACTACACATGCGCAGCGATGTGGAAGTGGGTGGTTGCTTGAGTGGCGGCCTTGACAGCTCTGCCATCGCATCAGGTATAGGAACTTTTTTCCAAAAAACACCTTTTAAAACATTTACAATTTATTACGAAGGCAAAGGCAAAAGCGATGTCGATGAGCGCCCGTGGGTATATGAAGTATTAAAAAAATATCCCGCACTTCAACCACATTATTTTTCTCCTACCGATCAGCAAATAGCTAAATCGTTTGACAGAACGATTTACCATGCTGATGTACCTATTGCCAGTTCATCGCCTATTTCACAATACTTTTTGATGCAATTAGCCTCGCAGCAAAAAGTAAAAGTGGTGCTTGACGGGCAAGGCTCTGATGAATACCTCGGAGGATATATGCACTCTTTCTACCGACTTATAGGAGGGCGCTTGAAACAGTTGAGATTAGCCGCCGCTCATCGCGAATTTTATGGCCATGTAAATGAACAAAAATTCAGTGTAATGAAATCATTTGATGTTTTACTGAAAAGCTTAATCACTGGTTTTCAATCAGAACAATCATTGTATTCGTTGGAGTATAAAAATTATTTCCCTTTTCTTCCTAATGATAGTAACATTAATTTTAATTTAAACAAAACACAGGGTTCAAGACTGAATAATTTCCTTTATCATTTAACGCGCACTACTTCTTTGCCAACGCTGTTGCAATATGAAGACCGCAACTCCATGGCGTTCTCCATCGAATCGCGCGTGCCTTTTCTTGATCACCGCTTGACCGAATATGCTTTTTCATTACCGGATAATGCCAAGATTCATCACGGAGAAACAAAAAAAATTCTTCGCCGCTCACTAAGCACCATTTTACCTGAAGCAATCACTCATCGTAAAGACAAAAAGGGTTTTGTAACACCCGGCGAAATTAAATGGCTTCGCGGTCCTTTAAGGTTTTTGGTAGATGCCGATTCCAGCAAGCTTGATTTTCTTGATCAAAAGAAAATAAAATCACTCATTGATAATTTTAAAAAAGGAGAAAATAAATATGCCACTTTTGTGTGGCGTATTGCTGTGCTGAACTATTGGTGCAGGCAGAATGAAATTTTCTGAAAGAAATTATTCTTTAATTACCCTTCTGGTTGTTTTAGTTTCCGCAAAGCCTACTGTAATAAAATAAACTCCGGTAGTAAAGTCACTAAAATCAATTGCTTGATTTTTGTTTTCTGCTGAATCAAAAACTCTTTGAAACAATACTCTTCCCAGAACATCTTTTATCTCCATATCGGCATTATGTAAATTTTTCAGCATTGATATTGTCAATTCACTGCTTACAGGATTCGGATATAAAGTGAAATAAGGATTTGACTCAACTTCATGCAAGCCAATTATAACATTAATGCCGACAGCTACAGAACAGCCATTTTCATTAGTAACCTTAACATTATAATTACCATTAAACGATACTAAAAGAAAAGTATCGGTTGCTCCGGGAATTGGCGAATTATAATAATACCATTGATAGGAGGAGTAAGTAGGATCTGTGGTACAAAATAATGTATCTCCGACCTGAGTGATTACAGGTGCCAAGGGAGCTATGTTTACCGTAATATAATTCTTAAGTTTTAACGTATCACTTCCTGTCGAATTTGAAGCAATAAGAGTAACATCATATTTACCGGTTACGAAATAGCAAACACCCAGTGGATTCTGATCTGTACTTGAAGAAGGAGTGGCTCCGGGAAACGACCAAAGCCATGAAGTTGCGTTGAGACTATGATCAGTAAAGTTTATACAGTTATTCGCACAAATAGTAGAGTCGTTTGATTGAAAAGACGCAGATGGCAAACTTACGGGTATATATTCCCAAAAGTCATTATAATTATTGGTAAAATCATTACCTGCTCCAAAATATCCCGTATCTCCAATAGCAAAACCAGCATCAGCCCAACGATAGCCTCCTCCATAATTTGCCTTTTTACCCCAAGAATTAAGATTAGTGTCATATTCATAGAAATCATTTAAAGCTGTTCCTTGATACCCTCCTACCCCGACATATATTTTTCCAATAATACAAAAGCCTGATATATATTCTCTTGAACCTACAGGTAAATTAGCTTCTGCAGTCCATGAATCAGATAAAGGATCATATTGCCACCAGTCATTATAATATATATTGTTTGCATCGTCAACACCAAAGCCAACATAGGCCTTTCCATTTAGTGAAATTCCATAGGTCCCATATCGCGCAGGTCCGGGGAAATTATTTTTTTGAGACCAAGAATCAGTTATAGCATCATATTGGTAAAAATCGGTGTAACACGGTCCATTACGCGTTCCACCATTACCAATTCCGAAATATCCATTAGTTCCGATAGCAAACCCAACTGCTCCATATATTGGAACGCCTGGATAAGAGGCCTTAGTCGTCCAAGTATTTATAGCCGGATCATACATCCAAAGTTGGGCATTAAAGCCGGCGACATTTTGTATTCCCCCTGTAATATAGCCTTTACCATTTATTACAAATGACCCCACTGCTCTCACAAAGCCGGGCGCATCACTTTTTTGAGTCCACAAATTAGTTGCTGGATCAAATTCCCAAAAATCCCGAACGTTATTATAGTTAATATCGCCGCCGCCGCCGATATATCCCTTATTTAAAATACTAAATCCATAGGGTCCTATTCGACCAATCCCTCCAATGGCTGTTCTTTGTTTCCAAACATATTGCGCAGATGAATTATTAGTTAAAGCAATGCTAATTAAGAGGAAGAATAAAAAATATTGGTTTCTCATCACCTATTTCTTAGTGCTTGACCAAACAAATGTAATAAAAATAATCAAACCATTTTTTCAATTATTTAAACAAAACTAATCATCGCACCTCTTTCAAAAATCCTCTAAAAAATCAATTTATCATCACTTCTTCCAAAGGGAATCCCGCTTTTTAAATATAAATTCCACATAATCTTCCAAAAATGACCTATAATCATACCGTGATGGTAGGTAACTACAATGTGATTACAGGTAATCACATAATAGGGAGCGGTAACCATTACGTGGTTACCACTCCTTTTATTGTGTTGGTGGGTAAACACGTAATAGGGAACGGTAACTACAACGTGATTACCGGTAAACACATCATGGTGATGAGAAGAAATGGGGTACGGATGGCCAAACACAATGTGGTTACCGGTAATCAAAGTGCGATGGTTGGTAATCACGTTTTAGTTACTATTCTTCTTTGAATGAATACGGGAGAAAAGGTTGGAAAGCCAGGCGTGATTTATAAAAGGGAAATTGAAATTACTTCAACAAGCATCTTTCCTCTTAATTGTTTCAGCAAACAAGTCAGTAATGGATATGCTATTTTCTTAATAGCTGGTTATCTTCTTCAGCGCTTCTTCAAACCTTTTCTTAGGAAGGAAATTCCACTCCAGTTCTACGTTCATCGGCACAGGAGTGTCAAGGGATGCGCAGCGAATGACGGGTGCATCTATATGATCAAAGCAATGTTCGCTGATGTGGGCTGCTATCTCGCCTCCGATGCCACCTGTTAAAGTGTCTTCGTGAAGAATAATTACTCTTCCTGTTTTGCGTACAGAATTTTCAACACATTCTTTATCCCAGGGAAGTAGGGTGCGCATGAACTATAGTGTTTATGTTGAAACACGGAAAAGTTATGTGAGGACAGGCAAAAGTTTGACATAAACTTTCTGTGTTTACGCATAAATTTTAAAAGTTTTGTCAAAATACATCGTGTTTATGTCAAGACACATTGTGTCTTCACATCATTTTTGGCTGAAATTTATTCGAAATGTGTTTTTTTATGAAAATTTGATCAAACAGAACACAGATGACACGGATACGACTGATTTGCACCGATCCAATCCGTAATAATCCGATGTATCCGTGTCATCCGTGTTCCATTTTATTTGATCTTTGCCCCCTCTATAAAACTATTTATGATTAGTAACAGAAGAAGAATATTTCTTGTTGTCATTTCAGTTTCCATAGGAAGTGTGCTTGCTTTGATGCTTTGGATAGCACGTTTCGGCAAAGTGAAGCCGGAAAATATTGGAAGCATGCTTGTAAACTTTGCTTTCTCCTTTGCCATTGTTTTTGGGATTAGCCTTTTCCTGATTAAAAATAATAAAACGAAAGAAAAAGATTAGACTGCCTTAACAAGAAAATAATTCTTCTTTCCTTTTTGTACTAATATATATTTGCCTTTGAGAAGATCGGCGGCAGTTACGGCACGATCAACATTTTCTACCTTGGTTTTATTTATAAAAACACCTCCACCCTGCACCATCTTTCGTGCTTCGCCTTTGGAAGGAAATATTTTTGTCTTCTCCGCAAGGAAATCAATGATGTTAATACCTGCTTCCAACTCTGACTTTGCAACTTCCACCTGCGGAACACCTTCAAAAACTGCAAGAAGATCTTCTTCCGAAAGTTTAACCAAAGCAGTGGATGTTTCTTCTTTTCCAAAAAGAATTTCGGCAGCTTCAACGGCAGCTAAATAATCGGCTTCGCTGTGTACGCGAATGGTTACATCTTTTGCAAGCGCCTTTTGCAGCAATCGAAGATGAGGCGCTGCGTTATGCTGTGATTCTGTTGATTCTATTTCTTCTTTTTTCAGCAACGTAAATATCCGTATATATTTCTTTGCATCTTCATCGGAAGTATTTAGCCAGAACTGGTAAAATTTATATGGAGAAGTTTTCTTGGGATCAAGCCAGACGTTGCCTTCTTCTGTCTTTCCAAACTTGCCGCCGTCTGATTTAACCATGAGCGGGCAAGTGACTGCAAACGCTTCACCACGTAATTTTTTTCTGATTAGTTCTGTCCCTGCTGTTATATTTCCCCACTGATCAGAGCCTCCCATCTGAAGTTTGCAGTTTTTATTTTCATAGAGCCACATAAAATCATAAGCCTGCATCAATATATAATTAAATTCAGTAAAAGATAAATCCTGCTCCTGGTTCATTCTGTCCTTTACAAAACCTTTACTCAGTAAATAATTTACGGTGAGATATTTTCCTGCTTCCCGAAGAAATGTTATAGTATGAATATTTTGAAACCAATCATTGTTATTAACCAGTTCAGCAGGGTTTAATTCAGCGTTAAAATCAAGAAATTTTTCAAGCTGCTTTTTAATACAACTTTCATTGTGATGAAGGTCTTCCAGAGAAAGAAGTTTTCTTTCCTCCTTTTTGCCCGATGGATCACCTATCATTCCGGTTGCCCCGCCAACAAGTGCAATTGGCTTGTGGCCCGCTTTCTGAAAATGAAGCAGGATCATAATTTGCACCAAGCTTCCGACATGCAATGAATCAGCCGTCGGATCAAAACCAATGTAACCGGAAGTTGTCCCTTTTTGCAATTGTTCTTCTGTTCCCGGCATGATGTCATGCAACATTCCGCGCCAACGTAATTCTTCAGCAAAATTCATGTAAGAAAAGTTTTGCCAAAGATATGAGAACATCACGAATAACGAATCCTATACGAATTTACGAATCGCTATGAAAATAAATCATACACATTCGTATTTGCAACAATTCGTATTTCGCAGATAATATAAATACTTTTGTTCAATATGATTTTAGTCACAGGAGCCACAGGATTAATAGGAGCACGTTTGTTATTTGATTTAACAAGCGCAGGCAAGAATGTTCGGGCGATGAGACACAGCAATAGCAGCATGACCATCGTCAACAATATCTTTGCAAGTAACGGCAACAACGACCTCCTCAAAAGAATAGAATGGGTAAAGGGAGACATCAACGAAGTCTATTCGATCCTCGAAGCCATGAAAGGCATCAAACAAGTCTATCACTGCGCCGCCCTCGTCTCCTTCACCCCTGCCGATTACAAACAAATGATGCACGTAAACGTGCAGGGCACAGCCAACATGGTGAACATGGCTTTGGAAACAGGAATAGAAAAGTTCTGTCATGTAAGCTCCGTAGCCGCCATCGGCCGTTCCGAAGAAGACAACCACATCGCAGAAACCTCTCCCTGGAAAACCTCTAAGCAAAACTCCAATTACGCCATCAGCAAGTATGAAGCCGAGTGCGAAGTATGGCGAGCTGCAGAGGAAGGACTCAACACCATCATTGTAAACCCAAGCATGGTCCTCGGCCCGGGTGACATGCATAAAGGCAGCACAGAACTTTTCGGTGGTGTCTGGAAAGGTTTAAAGTTCTATTCCGAAGGCATCAACGGCTTTGTGGACGTGCGCGATGTTACCAAGAGCATGATGCAACTGATGGAGAGCAACATTACCAATCAACGCTATATCATCAGCGCTGAGAACATTTCTTACCGTGATCTCTTTTTTGAAATGGCGGATGCCTTCAACAAAGCAAGACCAAGTATCAAGGTTAATACATGGATGAGTGAGCTCATCTGGAGAATTGAAGCGTTCAGAACTTTTTTCACAAGAGGCAAACCATTCATCACCAAAGAAACCGCACAAAACAGCCAGTACCAATGGTTCTACTCCAACGAAAAGATAAGGAAAGCCATCGGCATAGATTTCATTCCCGTCAGACAATCCATCCGGTACAATTGCAAAGTTCTTCTTCAAGTCACAAAATAAAAAAGGGTTCGAACAATGTCCGAACCCTTTTTTATTTCCCCTTCTCCTTTGGAGGGGGCCGGGGTGAGGCTTTATACTGACTCCGCAAGAATGACAACCTTATTCTTCAGGTTTTCCACCACGCCGCCTTTCACATCAAACTCCTTTATACCTTCTTTATCTTTTATCTTCACCTTACCGTTAAGCAAAGTAGAGATAATAGGAGCATGACCATTCAGCATTTGAAAACGACCTGCCGCGCCGGGAACGCTCACTGAGTTTACTTCACCGGAGTAAACCTTTTTATCGGGAGTTATTATTTCTAAGAGCATAGTTTAATGTTTAATGTTCAAAGTCTAAAGCTTGGTTCAACTAACATTAAACCTTAAACCTTAGACTTTAAACGTCTTATTTCGCTTCCGCCAAAAGCTTCTTACCCTTCGCAATCGCATCATCAATATTACCAACAAGGTTGAAAGCTCCTTCAGGATATTCATCAACCTCACCATCCATAATCATATTAAAGCCCTTAATCGTATCCTCAATCGGAACAAGTACGCCTTTCAAGCCTGTGAACGCTTCAGCAACGTGGAATGGCTGCGACAAGAAGCGCTGTACACGACGAGCGCGGCTCACGACGAGCTTATCATCATCACTCAACTCATCCATACCGAGGATGGCAATGATGTCCTGCAATTCTTTATACCGTTGAAGCGTGCTTTTAACACGCTGAGCAGTATTGTAATGCTCATCACCTAATATAGCTGCAGAAAGAATACGTGAAGTAGAATCCAGCGGATCAACCGCGGGATATATACCCAGCTCGGCAATCTTACGGTTCAATACAGTAGTAGCATCTAAGTGAGCGAATGTAGTAGCGGGAGCAGGATCTGTTAAATCATCAGCAGGTACATAAACCGCCTGCACGGAAGTAATCGAACCGCGCTTGGTAGAAGTAATACGCTCTTGCATCAATCCCATTTCCGTGGCAAGTGTTGGCTGGTAACCTACTGCTGAAGGCATACGGCCTAACAGCGCAGATACTTCAGAACCTGCTTGGGTGAAACGGAAAATATTATCCATGAAGAAAAGAATATCGCGGCCACCTGTTGAAGTGCCGTCTCCATCACGGAAATATTCAGCAACGGTAAGTCCTGAAAGGGCAACGCGGGCGCGCGCTCCGGGAGGCTCATTCATCTGTCCGAATACGAGTGTGGCTTTCGACTCTTTCAGCTTGGCATAGTCAACCTTGCTTAAATCCCAACCGCCTTTTTCCATGGAGTGGTTGAAGTCTGCACCGTAATTGATAACGCCTGACTCAAGGAATTCGCGAAGCAAATCATTTCCTTCGCGGGTGCGCTCACCTACGCCGGCAAATACAGAAAGACCTGCATACGCCTTAGCGATGTTATTAACCAGCTCCATAATCAAAACGGTTTTGCCTACGCCGGCGCCGCCGAACAGACCGATCTTGCCGCCTTTGGAATAAGGCTCGAGAAGGTCAATAACTTTGATACCGGTGAAGAGCACTTCCGATTCAGTAGAAAGATCTTCGAACTTGGGGGGATCGCGGTGAATGGGTTTGCCGTTAACTTTTGGCAGTTGTTTCATACCGTCCACGGCATCGCCTACAACGTTGAAGAGGCGGCCTTTGATGTCGTCGCCGATGGGCATCTTAATGGATGCTCCGGTGGCACGCACGTCCAGTCCGCGGCGGAGGCCTTCGGTAGAGTCCATGGCGATGGTGCGCACGGTGTCTTCGCCAATGTGTTGTTGCACTTCAAGCACAAGGGTGGTGCCGTTGTCGCGGTCAATTTCTAATGCGTCAAGTATGTTTGGTAATGTTGCGTCGTCGTCTTCGAAGCTTACGTCTATTACAGCTCCGATAATTTGGGATATTTTGCCGGTCTTAGCCATTATTTAATACTTAATTATGTTGTTTTTTGAATTTTCGTGCGCGAAGGTAATAGTTATTATTAAAAAAGAAAACAGCCTCACCCCTAACCCCTCTCCAAAGGCTACTGTGTACCCACATCTTTAGC
>PLYJ01000239.1 GCA_003151745.1 Bacteroidota bacterium | reverse complement strand
CCTTTACTTTAAATGATAGTGCATTTGCCATGCAACAAAGATAAATAGCGCATATATATTAGTCTAATAATAAACAAGAAACTTATCAACTTCCTTTTGTGAATAATTAGACTATTATATAATGGCTAATGGTATTACCTGTAATCACTATTTAGCTACCTGTCCCCATTATGTGATTACTAACCATCACACAAAAAGTACTGGTAACCATGATTTAGTTACCTGTCCCTATTTGATGATTACAGGTAACCACGTAATAGTTACCTGTAATCATCAAATAGGGACAATTCACCATCATATGATTACTAACCATTTTTGAATGATTATGAGTAATTAAATGGTAAAGAGGAGCATTTATGCCTTTTTTTCCGGTGAAAAGATAATATTAACCTATTTTTCGGTATTGTTTCAAGAGTGAATTATAAAAAAGGCTCGATAATGTAAACCATTGTAATTACTATAAATTACCCACGAGTGATAAATTAATAATGATGCGCTAAGCTTTGTTTCAGTTTGGTGCCTGCCGTCTTTAAAGAGCTGTTTATTGTATAGAAACAGATGCTGATTTTTTAAAAAAAGTTTGTTTTGAACGGAGTCCCTTTCGCAAAGTAAAAATCGTTTTAATTATTTGTTGTTTTTATATTCTTTCCAAAATCTCACTGTTAATAATCTTCGTAAACTTTATCGCTCCGTTAGAATTTAAATGATTGTCATTTTTAAAATCATATACGTTAAATCTCGTATCCTGTGAATAATCAAAATATTTTATTCCGTACTCTACTGTGATGTTATTTACGAAGGACATGACCTCATTAAGAGCCTTTGGAGGAACCTGGTTCACATAGGTTTTATAAAGCGGAGGGGGTAAGCATTACCACTCGTATATTTTTTGCTTTACACCGTTCAATTATTTTTCTCACAAATGATTTATTTGCTGTAAAGTGTTCTTCGTTTTCAAATAAATTCTTGCGCAAACTGAATGTATTATTTATTTGCGATGTATCGAAATTAAGTTTTTCAAAGCGGTCATTGAAATCATTAACAATAGATCCGAATCTATTTAATTTATATTTATAGCTAAAGGGATTTATGTGATCAAAAAAACGTGATGAAAAAAACTGGTAATTTGAAATAACTAATGAATAATTCTTAATGGACCACGGCTCTACATTATATTTTATATTATAAAGTATGGAATAAATATGGCCATTCCAAAATAGCGGATTGAGATCATAATAAAAATTTTGAACATTTATTTCCAATGACACTGTATGAAGACCGGGCATTTGATCAATGTACTTGTCTAATAAATAGTAATCGATTGAAATTGGCTGTGCGACAAAAGCAATATTAGCGGTCTTTTTATTTATAAATTCAGGGTTGATTGCATTTTCACTAAGCGAGCTGCCTAATATCAATACCTTAGTCGAATCCAGGTTATTTGTTAAATATGTTTTCTTTACGCCAAATTCTGATTCCGTGCGTCAAAAAAATTCCATATAAAGAAAAAGCAGGAAGAAAGGAACAAAATATATAACGCGTAAGCCGAATTTTTTCATATATTAAAACTGAAAATAAATAAACTGCCGCCTTCCAAAAACACCCAAAACGAGGATAGCCAGGATTAAGCCGTAGTAGGTAGCCTAGCGAAAATAGGCCGGCTTGTGAATAAGTATTTCAGTAATGCTTTTTCTATTTTGAATATAATGAACTGTTTCAAGAAACAATATGAGCAACACGGATAAAATCATATCATCATTAGTCAGCCCATAATCCTGCAAAACAGATTGATGATGAATTAAACTTATGAAGTATTTCACCCCACCCGGTAAAAATGTGCTTTGCGATATAAATGGCAGACTGTCTGTCGCCTCTGAAAAATGTCCACGCAAAAGCAGCTAAAGCAAATGTTGTTATTGTCTGGATGAATGGAATTTTATTAATATAAAAAAAGGTATTAAATTTATTGCGAATATTTTTTGTGATCAGGGCAAACACAAGATAAAATCCGTGCAATGCACCCCAAATCACAAAAGTCCAGTTTGCTCCATGCCACAAGCCGCTGACAAGAAAGACAAGAAAAAGGTTTAAATACCAACGCGGAATGGTAACTCTGTTACCCCCTAAAGAAATGTAAAAATAATCCCTGAACCAGGTTGAAAGCGAGATGTGCCATCGTTGCCAGAATTCATGTATGCTTTTTGATTGGTAAGGTCTGTTGAAGTTGGTCATGAGCTTAAAGCCCATAATTCTCGCTGCACCTATTGCCATGTCTGAATAGCCTGAAAAATCACAGAATATCTGAAAGGAAAAAAAGACAGTGGCTATAACAAGGCTTAAACAATTATAATGTTGAGGACTGTTATAAATAGTATCAACGACAATGGCGAGCCTGTCGGCAATGACAACCTTTTTAAACAAACCCCATGCCATCAGCCTTAAACCGCTTGTTACTCTGTCGTAATCGAAATTATACTTTTCTCTGAACTGATGCAGCAGGTTTTGAGGGCGTTCGATAGGTCCAGCTACGAGTTGAGGATAAAACATGACGTATATAAAGAATAAATCCCAAAATGCCGTTCAGCTTTTTGATGACCACGATATACTTCGATGGTGTAGCTCATTGCCTGGAAGGTATGAAAGGAAAGCCCGATTGGTAGGAGAATTGATAAATAAGGAATTCGGTTCGTTAACCCGAAGCCATGAAGCAGAAACGACAGGTTGTTATTTATAAAATTATAATACTTAAAAACTGCAAGCACGCCTATGTTGGCAATCAGGCTAAAAGTTAAAAAAAATTTTCTTCGCTTGCCCTCTGCCTTTTCAATATAAATTCCGGCAAAGTAATCTATCACAATTGTAAAACCCAAAATCAATATATAAATTGGGACAAAAGCCATGTAGAAATAACAACTGCTTATTAAAAGCCATAGCCATCTTTTATTGTAGGGCAGAGCAAAATACCCGGACGTTACAACAATAAAAAAAATTAAAAAGGGGATTGAATTAAAAAGCATAGTTTATCAAATCACTATTTGCTGCATGGCATGCCTGTCATTTTAACGAAAGTTTTAATGACCATTGTATTCGTTAAATTGCAAATATAGTTATAGGATTATCTAAATATATTGCAAAACGATTAACAAAATGATTTTCCTGCATGAGTGAAAAAATAGCTAACTTCGCGTTGTATAATTTTTGTGATAAAGCATTATTTTGTGGTTTTTAAATTTTTGTTGTTCCCTCCTCATAAGAAAATAAAAAGTGCAGGTCTGCTTGCGCTCTTTTTATTTTGTTCTGTCTTTGTCCACGCACAGTTTTACAATGGCAGCCTGATGACGTTTGGCAAAAACCGCGTGCAGTATGATGACAGGTTTTGGTCGTTTTATAAATTCAAATTCTTTGACACGTACTTTTATCTTGGCGGCAAAGAGCTTGCAGTCTTCACCGGCCGCACAGCAACCAAAGACCTTGAAGATATTGAGAAGCTATTGGATTATAAATTAGACGGGCGCCTGCAATTTGTTATTTACGATAAGCTCAGTGATGCGAAACAGAGTAATATCGGGTTGGCAAGCGCTGATGAGACTCAGAATAATATAGGAGGCGTGACAAAAGTTGTCGGTAATAAGATATTTCTCTATTTCACAGGGGATCATGAAAACTTTCACCGGCAGATTCGCGCAGGCATTGCACGTGTGCTCGTTGACCAGATTATGTATGGCGGCAGCATCAAGGACCGCATTCAAAACTCTGCCTTGCTTACACTTCCTGACTGGTACATCAACGGACTGATCTCTTACGTGTCACGCAGATGGGATGTGGAAATGGATAACCGTGTGCGCGATGGTATCGTGACAAAGAAATTTCTCAAGTTTAATCACCTTACAGGAATTGATGCGCTATATGCCGGGCATTCCATTTGGAAATATATTGTTGACACCTATGGTGAAACAGCCATATCCAACCTTCTATATATGACGCGCATCAACAGGAATGTTGAAAGCGGTTTTCTTTTTGTAATCGGCGCTTCGGTGAAAACACTTTCTTTAAACTGGCAGGATTACATGCAGACGCGGTACACCAACTCTGATGTAAACAGGGAACTCCCTACAGAGCCTGCTATAGTCCTGAAACCCAAAACGAAGCTGATCTACAACCAGCTTAAGGTAAGCCCTGACGGTCGCTATGCCGTTTATGTTACCAATGATTTGGGTAAGTATAAAGTAAAGTTGTTGGAGATAGCTACGAAGAAAACAAAGCGTATTAAAAAAGGCGGTTACCGTTCTTATGTGCAGGAAACGGATGAGTCTTTCCCCTTGCTGGCCTGGCATCCAAGCGGCAAAGTGCTGGCAATGATACGCGAACGAAAAGGAAAACTGTGGCTTGGGTTTTACACGCTTTCAGAGAAAAAATCCCAGGAAACCAAGCTCTTTAACTTTGAGAAGGTTCTTGACTTTAGTTATTCTGATGACGGACAGTTGCTTGTATTCTCCGCCATGCAGCAGGGCGAAAGCGACATCTATGTTTACAACCTGCGTACGCATACATACGAGCAGATCACAAAAGATTTTTATGACGATCTCAATCCCCGTTTTGCGGATAATGACAAGGGCATTGTTTTTAGCTCAAACCGTGTGAATGATACGCTGGAAGTAGATAGGCGGGAGCTGTTACCTGCCAACAATAATTTTGATTTGTTCTATTACAATTATGCAGGCAAGAATAAATTGCTAAGAAGAATTACAAATACACCTAATGTAAATGAAACGCACCCGATGCCCTACGATTCTGCGAACATTGCTTTCATGAGTGATGAAAACGGAATCATAAACAGGTATGTGGCTCACATGGACAGCGCTATCAGCTTTGTTGATACGGTGGAGCATTACCGCTACTTCAGCAAGATTTATCCGCAGACAAATTATTCACGCAACATTTTAGCACAGGATATTAACTACAGGAAACAAAAGCTTAGTGAAGTAATTTTCTCAAACGGTAAATACAGAATGTATGTTGAGAATGTTCCTCCTGCAAAAACGGATTCTGTTGTTCCTCCGCCAAATACTATTTATGAAAATGAATTACATCATGAGGCTGCGCTTAAAAAGATGATTCCGCCCGTGAAACACGAGACCCCGAAGGAAGAAAAGGAAAATGACGAGATAAAACCGGGAGTTCCGCCTGATTCAAATAAGATTGATATAAATAATTACACGTTCCAAAGCGATTTCCCGAAAGCAAAAAGTAAGAAGGAAGAAAGACAGGAAAAGAAAAGAGAGGAGGCACAGAAGGCATTCGGTGATTCCGCCTCTGCAAGAGCAGATTCCATCGCGGCAGCATCACTTCCCAAACAGCGTAACTACGATCCAGCCTTCACATCAGATTATGTCGTGACGCAGTTGGATAATAACCTGCTCAATTCAACCTACCAGTTGTTCAATGGCGGAGGGCTTTATTATAACCCCGGGCTAAGCGGTTTCTTCAAGTTCGGCATCAGTGACCTGATGGAGGATTATAAAATTACCGGCGGCTTCAATCTTTCAGGCGATCTCAACAGTAACGGATATTTTCTTAGCTATGAAAACCTTCGCAGAAGGCTTGACAAACGGCTTACTTTTTACCGCCAGGTATTTGAAGTTTCTGATGGCACAGGGCTTGCCAAGGAGCAAACACATGAATTGAGCTATGAAAACCGCTGGCCCTTCAGTGATGTGAGCCGTGTTGGAGCAACTATTTCTTACCGTAACGACCGCACCGTTGTCCTTTCTACCGATATTCAATCACTCACGACACCCAATCAAAATGCAAACTGGGCCCATGGGGAAGTTGAATATGTTTTTGATAACACATTGCCCACAGGTCTTAATCTTTACAACGGCACACGCCTGAAAATATTCGGCGAATATTTCAAACAGCTTGACATCAAGCAGTCAACGCTTGGAGTCGTTGGATTAGATATAAGGCATTACCTGAAAATACATCGTGAGATTATTTGGGCAAACCGCCTTTCCGCAAGCACATCTTTCGGGCCTGACAAGCTTATATATTATATGGGCGGTGTGGATAACTGGCTGGCTCCTACTTTCAATACAACCACACCGATTGATTACTCACAGAATTATGTTTTCCAGGCACTTGCTTCCCCTTTGCGCGGCTTTAATCAAAACATCCGTAACGGAAACAGCTTTGCACTTCTTAATTCTGAATTGCGAGTTCCCGTGTTCACGTATCTTTTGAACCGCCCCATTAAATCTGATTTTATCCGCAACTTCCAGATCATTGGCTTCACTGATGTAGGAACTGCATGGACAGGCCCCAGTCCTTATAGCTCAGCCAATGCGCTCAACAATCAGTTTAAGAGTACGGTGCCTTTTGATATCGTTATTCACAGTCAGCATGAACCCGTCGTTGCAGGTTATGGCTTTGGTTTGCGCTCGCGATTGCTTGGATATTTCGTCCGTGCCGACTGGGCGTGGGGTTACCAGGACGGACAAGTGCTTCCTTATATGTTTTATCTTTCTCTTAGTCTGGACTTTTAATATAACAAATAAGGAATAATTAATAAGTAATAAAGGAATACCCGATGTGCTTTATTACTTATTTATTATTCATCCTTACTTAATAAAATGGATTTAAAAGAACGAATCAAAACTCTTGCTCAAAAACATCATGCTGATGTGGTTGCTTCCCGCAGGCATCTGCATGCTAATCCCGAACTTTCTTTTCATGAATTCAATACGCAGAAGTTTGTAATGGAGAAACTAAAGAGCATAGGCATTACGAATGTGAAAACTCTTGCCAACACAGGCGTCGTAGCGATGGTAGAGGGCAAGAACCCGCAAAAGAAAACGATTGCGTTGCGCGGTGATATGGATGCGCTGCCGATTACTGAAACCAATAATGTGGAATACAAATCCCTCAATACAGGCGTGATGCATGCCTGTGGACATGATGTGCATACTTCTTCATTGCTCGGCGTAGCTTCTGTCCTTTCAGAAATAAAGAATGATTTTGAAGGAAGCATTAAGCTCATATTTCAACCGGGGGAAGAAAAGCTTCCGGGCGGCGCTTCGCTGATGATAAAAGAAGGTGTGCTTGAAAATCCTAAACCACAGGCAGTCCTTGGTCAGCATGTGATGCCGCAGATTGACGCCGGTAAGGTAGGCTTCAAAAGCGGTCTATATATGGCAAGCACAGACGAGATTTATGTAAAAGTAAAAGGAAAGGGCGGTCATGGAGCTATGCCCAACCTGAATATTGATCCTGTTCTCATCACCTCGCATATTATCATTGCTTTGCAGCAGATCGTAAGCCGCAATGCAAAGCCAAGTATGCCAACGGTTTTATCATTCGGCAAAGTCATTGCCAACGGCGCCACCAATGTTATTCCCGATGAAGTTTACATGGAAGGCACTTTTCGTACACTGAATGAAGAGTGGCGAAAGGATGCACATAAGAAAATGAAACACATGGCTGAAACGATTGCCGAAAGCATGGGTGGAAGCTGTGAATTTAACATTGTCACTGGTTATCCCTTCCTCATCAACGACGAAAAGCTGACGGCGAGCGCTCGCAAACATGCTGAAGATTTTCTCGGAAAAGAAAATGTAGAGGATCTTGAACTATGGATGGCTGCTGAGGACTTTGCATTCTTTTCACAAGAATCAACAGCCTGCTTTTATCGCCTCGGTGTCCGTAACAAAGCGAGAGGAATAATCTCTCCTGTTCACACTCCTACTTTTGACATTGATGAATCTGCGCTTGAAACAGGTGTGGGGTTGATGTCTTGGCTGGCTTTGAAGGAATTGGGAAATTAAAAGAGCGCAGGAATTACAAAACTAGCGTGGCAGAGATTTAATGTATTCAAATAGGCATATATATAAACTGTAACGCCAACGAGGGTTTGGAACTTTCAAGCGTAGTTAGCCAGCGCACTTGCCGCCTGCTTAGAAACTACGCTTAACGGGGAGAAACCTGCCTGCACAAAATTGACAAATCATTTTTTAGCCAAATTCATGAGTACGGAAAAATCAAGAGAGTTCACATAAGATAAATTAATAAATTTAAGCAGTAGGTCGTTCATTTCAGAAGTTCAAAAACTTTAACTCCAAATTCAATCAAATCCATATTGACAGGTGTAGTAACAGTAAATTTACGATCATTTTTTTCATCTTTAACTAACGGATAATTTTCTAACTTTAATTTCATTGCTTCTACATCGGTATTTTCTTTAAATTCGATTATCCAAGAATATTCTTTTGGATGAATATCAATTATGAAGTCATCGAAAGAAAGAATACTTTCTCCGTTTCCAGTAGTATATTCTAATCCACTAATTCCTAATTTAATTCCTAATTTTTTACCTAATGTATGGATATAGGGATTAAAATTATAACTTGACATACGAGACTTAGTTAATATCCGAATATTTGTATCAGTCCACTTAAAATATTTATTGTATCCTAACCGGTCGGGTTGTGTCATATCATCATATTTAATAAAATAATATATCCAATTTTTTTCTGAATATTCATACTGACTCAGCCAATTATCAATTAAAATTTTTGTGATTGACATTGCAAAAGGTTCAGGTGTAATATGCGCTTCAACTTTATTGAAAAATAAAGAAATCGTCGAGTTTTTATTTTCTTCTAAAATATCTTTCCAGTCAGTGTTATATCCAAAAGACGCAGGCCATCCGTTTGAATATTCACCACAAGTCAATAGTATCCTTGTGAGCCATGAATTGTTTAGTTCTTCTATAGATTTATCAGACAAGTTTTTATTTACAACTTCTAATCCAAAGAAATCGTTTGCAATCGTAGTATAATTTTTAAATTTATTAATTTTCTCACTTGCTTCAAATTGTTCAACAAAATCAAGTAAAAAACCAATTCTTCCCTTTAGCAATTTATGACTCTCAGCGTCAATTATTGCTTGCTCCCATTCGTAATTGGTGTTATCAATAATTAATTTTGCTTTTATAACTTCTTCTGCTATTTGTTCTTTTGCAAAACCTGACTTTAATTCACCCTTACTCAAAAACGAATAAATATCATTGCAATTTTCGGATAATTCTTTTATTAAAGCTAATGCACCTGAAGTAGTTTCATTACTGTCTATTGTTGCGTTTTCAACAATATTACGAACTACGCGCATAAAGCGTTTAAATTGCACTTTAGAATTTTCATCATCTAAATTATTTGATTTATTCAAAAAAATCAAAACAGCATAAAAAATAGAAATCTCTTTATGTTCTTTTGTCTTTGTAATAAATTTAGAAAATAAAGATGTGTCCTCTTCCCAAAAACCAACTTCATTTAATGACTGATTAATGGTATTTAAGTTATGACATAAATTATCAAGTGAAGTTTCTAAAAATAAAACTTTCTCTATTGTATCGAAGCAACTACCATAAACTTTTTTTGAAATGTACTCATCATTTTCTCTTAAATATTTAAGTGCTTTAGCTCGGTTTTCAATATATTCTTTGTTTAATATTTCGTACCCCCCTTGTACCGGATTTGTTTTTATCAGATTGCTTCCATTCAGCAAAATGTTATTAATAAAAGCAATACCATTAGTAAAATTTACAAATTGAGTATCAATTTTATATTCTTCATCTTTTCCGTGTATCCAAAACAGATCTGTCCATTGGTTATCAAACTTGTTGGCTATTTCATTTTTTCTATTGTCGAGAACTATTGGCTGAATAAATTCTTCAAACCATGCTTTAAAGTTTTCAAAAGTTGTAAGAGGCTTACCTCTTGCATGAGAAATTTTACCCGTGCATTTTGATACCCGGTTTTAGCTTTATTATTAAACCAATTTAGTATAGTGTCATTTGCATTATATATATGAAAATAATCAATGTAGTCATATCTCTTATTTTCCTCAATATTTTTCAAATAAACTTTACTGTTGGGTCTTGTTTCAAATCGTATTGAAAATATTTTATTTTCTCCATCAATTAATGTCTCTAAATATTTTAATATTAAAAATATTGTTACTAATCGCTGCTGGCCGTCAATAACTTCCCACTCTTCTTCCCTTTTCTTTATAATAACAGGTTGGAGGCAATATACTTCATCCTTTGTTTTATCTTTCCCAAACTCCCAAATATCATTAAGTAAATCTTCAACTTGTTGTTTTGTCCATCTATATCCTCTTTGATAATACGGTATCAAAAACTCATACTTCAAAATTTCATTGATTGTTTTCGGAATAACAATGTTATCTGCCATTTTCGTTTTTTGATTTCAAATGTAATTTAAATAATTCCTTTTGTGCCGTCAGATTTCCTAATCTGACGAACTACAAAGTAAATCATTCTTTCCTAAAGCAATCCAATCACATTTAATCAAGTAAATCGGCGATTCAGACAATTTTTAAACTTGCCAGAGAATATTGCCAAAAAACCCTGACATTTCGAAAATTCATCGAGGTTGTCTCGCCTGTTTCTATCATCTTTATAATAAAAACCTCAATTCTTCATAAAAAACGCACTATTTGAGCAAAATTCATGGGTGATTCTATCGAAATCACCCATAACTCTGTTGAAGTCATGGCTGACATTAACAATTTCACCCATAACCTTGATGATTTCATGCATGACTTTAGTGAGTTCATGGGTAGTTTGAATTCATCTGAATCTTTTTCAAAGTCATGGATGAGTTCGATAAGGTTAATTAAAGGTGTATAACGATGATGTGAAGAATTTTTAAGGTTACGCATGAAATGAACGAGGTTGTTCAATAACCGCTAAGATTATGCGAAGAATCGAAAAAGTTATGCATGAAATTAATAAGGTTATGCATGAAGCTTTTAGTGTTATTCAAAACTCAGTTAATTCATGTGAAGAATTAATAAAGTTATGCATGAAATTAGAAAAGTTACGCATGAAACTATCGAGGTTACTCAAAAACTGAAAAAGTTATGTGTAACTTCAAAAAGGTTATGCAAAGCTCTGATGAGGCTTCACATCATTTTTGCCCGATTTGATCCGTCATGAATCCTCTAATCAGTCCGGCATGTGGCGGATTCGTGTTTAATTAACAAAAAGGGAGTAATATAAACTGATAAAAATCATTAATCTTTTCTTTTGAAATGACCGCTTCGGCACATACATTTGCACTGCCTTTTTCAGTAACCGTAAACTGTAAACCATAAACCGTAAACTTTCTCCATGATAGCAGCCTTTAAAATGTTTTATACCTCAGTCGGACGAAAGTTATTGATGGCAATGACGGGATTGTTTCTTTGCATTTTTCTTGTCGAGCACCTTTTCGGAAACCTGGAGCTTTATAAGATGGATGGTGGCAAAGCGTTTGAAGAATATACGGAACTGCTTACCGGTAACCTGCTCATTCGTATCATAGAGTATGTTTTATTTGCCGGTATCATCATTCATGCAGTGGATGGCTTAATGCTCACTCTTCAAAATAAGAAAGCCCGTCCTGTCGGGTATGAAGTAAATAAACAATCTACTAACAGCACCTGGTTTTCACGTAACATGGGATTAACGGGGAGCATTATCTTTTTCTTTCTGGTTGTTCATCTTAGAACGTTTTTCTTCCCTCATCGTTTTGGTTTTACTACGGAACCGATGGCAATCAGCGTGGCTGAGGCATTTTCAAATCCCTGGTATGTTACCTTATATATAATTTCCATGGTGGTGCTGTGCTTGCATCTTAATCATGGCTTCCAATCAGCATTTCAAAGCATGGGATGGAATAATCATAAGTATGCAAGGCCTTTAAAATATATTGGAACCACGTTTGCACTGATCATGATGATTGGCTTTGCATCGTTTCCAATTATATTCTATTTTGATTTGTTTGGCGTATCGTCTAATATTCTGAGCGGAGCGCATGGAAACTAAATTGACAAATAGATAAATGGCTAAATTGTTGAATTGATAAATTGCTATGGAGGAAAGGAAGTATCTTAAGCTGAATGATATTGAAGCATATAAGATTTCGTTTCATCTTAGTAATCATATCTGGAATACTGTAATAAAGTGGAATCACATTGCCCAGAATACTGTTGGGACGCAGTTTATACGTTCCAGTGATTCTATTTCAGCAAATATTTCTGAAGGATTTGGAAGATATAATAAGAAGGATAAAATAAGGTTTTATAGAATAAGCAACGGTTCTCTTTTGGAAAGTCTGAATTGGAATGAGAAGGCAAAAGTAAGGGCGCTTTTATCTGATGAGGAATATAAATATATCTTCACTGAACTTCAAAAATTGCCAAAAGCAATTAATGCGCTTATAAAATATACAAACGAAAAATTGAAAATATAAGATCGCTCCCAACAATATAACAATAAAGTCATTTAACAATATTTTTAGTAGATGTCAAAGCTTAATTCTAAAGTTCCTGAAGGGTCGCTCGAAGAGAAGTGGACTAAATATAAGTCAACGGTTAAGCTGGTTAATCCTGCTAACAAGAGAAAGTTAGAAGTGATTGTTGTCGGTTCTGGCCTTGCAGGAGCGTCTGCTGCTGCATCGTTTGCTGAGCTTGGTTACCAAGTAAAATGTTTTTGTTTTCAGGATTCTCCGCGTCGTGCGCATTCTATTGCTGCGCAGGGTGGAATTAATGCAGCGAAGAATTATTCCAATGACGGCGACAGCGTATATCGTTTGTTCTATGATACGGTGAAAGGCGGTGACTATCGTTCACGCGAAGCGAACGTATATAGACTGGCTGAAGTAAGCACTTCCATTATTGATCAGTGCGTGGCGCAGGGAGTTCCGTTCGCAAGGGAATATGGAGGTTTGCTTGATAACCGCTCCTTCGGTGGTGTGCAGGTGTCGAGAACTTTTTATGCGCGTGGGCAAACAGGGCAACAGCTTTTGCTTGGCGCTTATTCTGCGTTATCAAGGCAAATTGCAAAAGGCAATTGCAAAATGTTTAACCGACATGAGATGCTTGAAACCGTTATCATTGATGGCAAGGCACGTGGCATCATTACACGCAACTTAATCACAGGTGAAATTGACAGGCATTTTGGTCATGCTGTTGTGCTTGCAACAGGCGGTTACGGAAATGTTTTCTTTCTTTCCACCAATGCAATGGGCTGCAATACCACAGCGATCTGGAAGGCGCATAAGAAAGGTGCGTTTTTCGGAAATCCATGTTTTACTCAAATTCATCCTACCTGCATTCCGGTTTCAGGCGATTATCAATCAAAGCTCACGTTGATGAGTGAAAGCTTGCGTAACGACGGACGTGTATGGGTACCAAAAGCAAAGGGAGAGAAACGCAAACCGGAAGATATTTCTGATGATGATCGTGATTATTATCTCGAAAGAAGATATCCTGCCTTTGGAAATTTAGTTCCACGCGATGTTGCATCACGAGCGGCAAAGCAGGTTTGTGATGAAGGACGCGGTGTGGGTCCCTCAGGACTTGCCGTATATCTTGATTTCAGGGATGCCATCAAACGTCTTGGTCTACATGTTATCGTGGAACGTTATGGAAATCTTTTTGAAATGTATGAGAAGATTACCGGTGAAGACCCTTACAAAACACCGATGCGTATATATCCTGCCGTTCATTATACCATGGGAGGCCTTTGGGTGGATTATAACCTGATGACAACTGTTCCGGGTTTATATGCTTTGGGTGAATGCAATTTCAGCGATCATGGTGCCAATCGTCTCGGAGCATCAGCATTGATGCAGGGATTGGCTGACGGTTATTTTGTGCTTCCATATACTATCGGCGATTACCTTGCTGATGAAATACGGACTCCTGCCATTCCCACTACGCATCCTGAGTTTGATAAAGCGGAGAAGAGTGTGCGTGACAACATCAGCAAGCTGATGAATGTAAAAGGAAAGCAAACAGTGGATGACCTCCATAAAAAGCTTGGCAAAGTAATGTGGGAATATTGCGGCATGGCGCGTAATGAGCATGGATTGAAGAAGGCCAAGGAACTGATCAAAGAAATAAAAGAAGAATTCTGGAGAGATGTTTGCATTCCGGGCACGGCTGATGAATTGAATCCTGAATTAGAAAAGGCTGGACGTGTCGCTGACTTTATCGAGCTTGGCGCTTTAACAGTGGAAGATGCATTGAATCGCAAAGAATCATGCGGCGGTCATTTCCGTGAAGAGTCGCAGACGGAAGACGGAGAAGCGAAGCGCGATGATGCGAACTTTAGTTATGCAGCAGCCTGGGAATATGCAGGTGATAACAATGCTCCGATATTAAATAAGGAAGAGTTGACGTTTGATGTGGTGCATCCGTCACAGCGCTCATATAAATAATCTGAAAGATAATAAGGCAATGGCTGAAACAATAAATCTCAAATTAAAGATCTGGCGTCAGAAAAATAGTAAGTCGCAGGGGAAATTTGAAATGTATGATATGCCCGGCGTAAGCACACACATGTCATTCCTTGAGATGATGGACGTACTCAACGACCGTCTGATAAGAGAAGGAAAAGACCCCGTAGCATTTGATCATGATTGTCGTGAGGGAATCTGCGGCATGTGCAGCATGTATATAAACGGACGTGCACACGGACCGATGAAAGCAACAACTACATGCCAATTGCACATGCGTCACTTTGAAAATGGAGAAACAATTACCATTGAACCCTGGCGCGCTGCTTCTTTTCCGGTGATAAAAGACCTTACTGTTGATCGTACAGCATTTGACAAAATTATACAAGCAGGAGGATTTATCTCTGTAAACACAGGCAGTGCACAGGATGGCAATGCTATTCCTATTGCAAAGGTAAAATCCGATGAAGCATTTGATGCTGCTGCATGCATTGGTTGCGGGGCTTGTGTTGCCGCCTGTAAAAATGCTTCTGCCATGTTATTTATGTCGGCTAAAGTATCTCAGCTTGCTTTGCTTCCACAAGGACATCCTGAAAGAAATGATCGCGTGTTAAAAATGGTTCAAACACATGATGATGCCGGCTTCGGAAACTGCACAAACACAGGTGCATGCGAGGCGGAATGTCCGAAAGAAATCTCCATTTCTCACATTGCACGGCTCAACAGGGAATATCTCATGGCTTTCCTTACTAAGGAAGCATGATGAAAATCATTTTTTTAAAAATCATCCATGACAATTCAATGACAAAGTATAATTCATTCTGACCGATTTTTGTAGCTGAATTTTGATGCTCTTGTGAATCGGTTAAAAATCCTTGCTTTTACTTATAAAAACACCCCTTTAGACAACTTGGGCAAATTCTTCATCGCGGAAGATGAACGAATACAACGGCTTTCTTTTCTGAAAAGACAATCAGGCATTGCTGAAATTTTTTATCTCGCCACTTGTAACCGGGTTGAGTTTGTTTTTTCTTCTGACATGTCTTTCGATGAAGTGTTTCTTTATACCTTCTTTGAAAAGTTCAAATCAGACTGGACAAAAGAAAATATTTCATTTGCCATTCAACACGCAGAAAAGTTTGAAGGGGAAGAAGCATTGAAGCATCTCTTTAGGGTAGCCTCTTCACTTGACTCTATGTTGGTAGGCGAGCGTGAAATCATTACTCAGGTGCGTCAGGCATATGAGAGATGTTTAGACGCCGGGCTTTGCGGCGATTTCTTACGGCTGGTAATGAAAAACACAATTACAGCGGCTAAGAAAGTTTTTACTGATACGCAGATTGCTGCAAAGCCGGTTTCTGTAGTATCCATCGCTTATCGCAAGCTTCGTGATCTTAAAGTAAAGCTGAATGCCCGCATCCTGATAATCGGCGCAGGTGAAACGAATACAAATCTTGCTAAATATTTGGTAAAGCATGGTTTTAAAAACTTCACCATTTTCAACCGTACACTCAGTTGCGGACAGAAGCTTTCTGAAACATTAAAATCAGAAAACGCTTCCATCGCGGTTTATTCTTTAGATGAATTAAAGAAATACAAAGGCGGTTTTGATGTGCTGATTTCGTGCACATCTTCTGATGAGCCTGTTATTACTAATGATATATACAGCCACCTGTTAGGTGAAGAAGTCAATGAAAAGATTATTATTGATCTCGCCATGCCTGCTGATGTTGACAGAACGATTTTGGAAAATCACGCTGTGCATCTTATTGACATCGAACATCTGAAATCTGTTGCTGATAAAAACCTTAAAGAACGCCAGGGCGAGCTTCACGTTGCAGAAAAAATTATTGAGGAAAGTATTCTTGAGTTTCGGCAGCTATTGCGCACACGTAAGGTGGAGTTGAAAATGAAAGAAGTGCCCGAGAAAATTCGTCAAATAAAAAGCAAGGCTGTGAACGAGATTTTCGCACGTGAGATTGAAACAATGGATGAGAGCAGCAAGGAAACCCTGTCTAAGGTGCTTGATTATATGGAAAAGAAGTACATCAGCGTTCCTATGGTGATGGCGAAAGAAATCATCCTCAAGCGCGAGTAGTTTTTTATCCCAGTAATACAATTAATTATTGAATTAATGATTTATTGATTTTAATCTCTAATTCAATAAATTTATAATTCAATAATTCTTTTCAAATGAAAACCCCTTTAATTATTGGTACACGCGGCAGCGATCTTGCTTTATGGCAAGCCAATCATGTGAAAGACATGTTAGAAAAGATTGGGGTATTATGCGAGTTGAAGATTATTAAAACGCAGGGAGACACTATTCAACATCTTAGCCTTGATAAGCTGGAAGGCAAGGGATTTTTCACGAAGGAGATTGAAGACGCCTTATTGAATCATGAAACAGATATTGCTGTCCACTCTCATAAAGATTTACCGATTGAATCACCGAAAGAGTTAATCATTGCGGCGGTTTCAGATCGCGAAGACCCTTCGGAGCTTCTTCTAATTAATAAAGAAACCGTTGACATGAAACAGAAGTTCTCGTTGAGGAAAAATGCCGTAGTCGGAACTTCATCAGCAAGAAGAAAATCGCAGTTGCTTTCTTTTAGGGATGACATTGAATTAAAGGATTTGCGTGGCAATGTTCCAACGCGTATTAATAAATTAAAAGAGAAACAATACGATGCTATCTTGCTTGCGGCAGCAGGTACAGAGCGTTTGGAAATTAATCTCAACGATTTTCATGTTGAGAGATTAGATCCGAAAGAATTTATTCCTGCTCCGGCACAAGGTGTGCTTGCCATTCAAATTCGTGAAAGCGACAAAGAGCTTTTTGAAAAGCTGCAAGAGATCAATAACACAGAAGTATCTAAGCAAATCTCCATTGAACGCAAGGTGTTGAATCTTTTTCAGGGCGGTTGCCAGATGCCTGTGGGAGTGTATGCTGAGTTTGATGATGATAACGAAATATATAAGGTGTGGGCTTCAAAAGCATCTGAATGGAATAAAGTTCCTGTTTCCGTTTACATGGAATCCAAGCATCCCCAATCTCTTGCAGAAAAAATAGTAAACAAGATTAAAAATATTAAACCTGCTTCCATTTTTATAACCCGCAATTTGAAAGCAAGTGACTACTTCATGAAAGTATTGTCGGCTAATGGTTACAGTGTGACAGGAAGATCATTGATTGAAATGAAACCCATCGTTTTCAAAAATGTTCCGAAAACGGATTGGATATTTTTTTCAAGCAAGCATGCAGTAAATTTTTTCTTCAGTCAAAAACCAAAACTGGAGCATCAGAAGTTCGCTTGCGTGGGTAAGGCAACGGCAGCAATACTGCGAAAGCATAATGTAAGAGCAGACTTCATCGGCTATTCAACAGATACAAAGATGACAGGAAAACAATTTGCATCAAGAGTGGGTGAAGGAAACGTCTTATTTCCGCAGGCAAAAGGGAGCTTACGCTCTGTACAAAACGGATTTGTAAGAAAAGGACAGGTCATTGATCTTGTTGTTTATGAAACCTTAATGAGAAACGAAGAAACAATTCCGGCTTCTGAGATTATGGTTTTTACAAGTCCGTCGAACGTAGAATCTTATTTTGAAAAGAACAAGCTTACTTCTGATCAGAGGATCGTTGCCATGGGTGAAGCCACTGCAAACACGTTGCGCAACTTCGGAGTTAACAGAAGTGTGCTGCCAGATGCATTCACTGATTTAGGACTAGTGAGAGCAGTATTTGGATTATAAGTTTAAAGTTTAGCCATGATAAAAAGACCAAGAAGATTAAGAAGCAATCCCATCATCAGGGAACTGGTTGCAGAAACACGCTTGGCGAAAGACATGTTCATCTATCCTTACTTTGTTGTTAAAGGAAAAAACATCATCCAGCCCATTGAAGCTATGCCCGGTATCAGCCGCTTTTCAGTTGATGAATTAGTGAAAGATGTAGCAATAGGATTAAAGCTGGGTGTCAACAAGATTTTACTGTTCGGCATTGGAGAAGATAAGTTTGAAGATGCCCATTCAGCGCACGATGAACATGCTGTGGTGGTTGAAGCAATTAAAGCGCTAAAGAAAAACTTCGGAAACGATTTATATATCATTACCGATGTGTGCCTGTGCGCTTACACGACACATGGTCACTGCGGCATTCTTGAAAACGATTACGTACAGAATGATTCTTCTCTTGAAGTTTTGGCAAAGATGGCATTAGCACATGCACAAGCGGGTGCCGATATGGTTGCGCCCAGCGACATGATGGACGGGCGCATTGCAGCCATCAGAAAAAAGTTAGATGAAAACAATTTGGTGAACACAGCTATCATGAGCTATGCAGCAAAGTTTGCTTCTGCTTACTATGGCCCTTTTCGCGAAGCTGCTGACAGTGCTCCCGGCAAAGGGGATCGCAAAAGCTATCAAATGGATTTCCGCAACGGCAATGAGGCATTGCGTGAAGCTTTGCTCGATGAAGAAGAAGGAGCTGACATCATCATGGTGAAACCCGCCCTTGCTTACCTTGATGTCATTCGTTCAGTAAAAGAAAATACTCTTCTCCCTGTTGCGTGCTACAATGTTTCAGCAGAATATAGCATGGTGAAAGCAGGAGCCAAAGCAAATTGGATTGATGAACAAAAAATCGTGATGGAAAACATGTACGCATTCACCCGTGCAGGTGCAGGCATCATCATTACTTATCATGCAAGAGATATTTTGAAAAACGGGTGGATGTAAATTCCAACGGCAATTTCACATGCGGTGTATGATTGAAAATTATTAAACAGAACTTCTCTTTTTTAAAGAGAAGATTTTTTATTCATGGAATTAATTCCGCGAAAGACTATTTGAACTTCAGAGCGAGCGTAAGTTGATCGGCAACAAGGTCGGTGCTTCTGATGTAATGTCCATATCTCAACTCCAGTGAACTCCATGCCTTGCTTCCAAACACTCCTTTAGGCGGAGCGATGCGAATGCCCATGCCGATGAATTGACTATGGAAAGGGGAGAGGTCGTAATCGCTGGTGTAATATGTATCACTAGCAGTATGTCCGTACATCGGAGCAAAATATTTGATGCCTGTCTGTACGCTGTACCTGTAAAACGGACTTAAAGAGAAGAAAGGCGTTACCTTAACGGGTACTTCTATGTTTGCAGTGTGTGCATTGTTGCCCCAATCGTCGTGATAGAAGCGGTAATAGGCACGGATGACGAAACGGTCATCGAGAAAATAACTCATCCTGATGGCAACAGGAAGCTTAAGCCTCGTGTCAGGCAGCTTTTCCACATGATCTGAAAGGTCTTGAAAGTAAACACGCTGATAGAGCGTGGTGAGCTGCCCTTTCATATATGCCGGATCGAAGAGCAGGACAACCTGCAGGCGCGGATTAATAACCTGTGAAAGAGAGAAAGAGGCCTGATAGGAATTTCGGGGCAGCACGGTAGCAGCTATTCCGCCGCCTTTATGCGAGGCATTGCTGTAGTCGCTTTCAGGCCGCAGTTCATAGGGATATATAGCAGTCCAAAGATCAAAGTAGGTAAACAGTTTAACACCAAATTCCCGGTTATTATCCTTCGCCGATTTTATAAACGTTAAATTCAAGCCGCGCGACTGGTAATCATATTCATGAGAATAAGAAACGCCGCCGCCCAGGGTAATGCCGTTGTTTACATTTTCTGTGAGGTAGGACAGCGATGGATATATACGTGTATCATGGTTGGAAGGGTGTGATAATGCATTGTGTCCGTTATTGCCACTAGAATCTTGTCGAATTTTGCCGGACGAAGCAGATGTATAGGTATCCACTCCCATTTCAAAAAGCACGGAGTGTTTATTTCCCTTCTTGTTGTATTTCGATAATTTGAGATCGAAGGTGTTGGCAATATCTGTGAGCTTCTCTGTGCCGATGCCGCCTGTAACAGCGGAGTGATCGCCATTCTGGCTATAATAACCGGAAACGAAATTGACTTCTTCCAGCTTTAGCATTTCTTCTTTATAAGCAGAAGTATCTTTAGAAGCAGTCACCTGTGCAAAAGAGCTTAGTATCTGCAGGTAAAAAGCAATAACGATTATTGGTATTTTTCTCATACTTGATTTTTAAATTAGTTGCAACCACAACCGCCGCCGCTTTTTCCGCCATTTGCGCCTGATGACCCTTCACGGTAAAGCAGGAAGTTCTGCTCATACTTTTCTGATTTCCGCGTGGAAAGTTCCATGTCTGCATCGTTCAGATACATCTTCTGATAGGCTTTTACCGGCATACAGGATTTTAAAGAAAACCCCAGAAGGATTATCACAAACATTCCACCGAGGCGGATTAATTTATTTTTCATAGGTTATTTAATATTAATATTTTTGGAAGTGTATAGTTTGTCGTTCTCATCAATGAGAATGCAGGCAATGCCGCGTATTTGATTGATGAGGTTCAGACCTGCTTTGATTCCCATAACCAGAACGGGAGTTGCCATCGCATCAGCCAATTCTGCGTTCGCTGTGATTATGGTAACGCTTTTAATTCCTCCCACAGGTAAACCTGTTTTAGGGTCAATGGTGTGGGAATATTTCTTGCCATTTATAACTGCATATTTTTCATAATTCCCTGATGTGGCAACACACATATTGCTTATGTCGAGATAAGAAAAGGGCGTGACTTTGGTGTAAGGATCAGCAACGCCTATTGTCCATGGCTTACCTCCGGGCTGAGTTCCCCATGCGCTTAGATCACCTGAAGCATTTACGATTCCGCTCTTGACGCCCTTTTGTTGCAATATATATCTTGCCTTGTCTGCCGCATATCCTTTGCCGATTCCTCCAAAGCCGATGCGCATTCCCTTTTCTCTGAGAAAAACGCTGCAATCGCTTTCGTTTAAAATAACGTTACGGTAATTGATTAACCGCACAGATTGTTTTGCCGTTTCGGGGTCAGGCAATTCAGTCATTGTGGTGTCGAAATTCCATAATCGCTTATCAATTGAGCCGTATGTAATGTCGAATGAGCCTTGAGTCAGTTCAGAGATTTTTAAGGAGCGTCGTATCAATTCAAAAACTTCTTTATCAACGCTTACGGGTTTTATTCCCGCCTGTTGATTTATCTGGTTAGTCTGGCTGCTGTCATTAAAAGTGGTGAGCAGTCTCTCAATCCTGCTGATTTCTTCCACAGCATCGTCAATCCTGCCCTCTGCCCATTGCGTATCATGACTCACCACGCTTATTTCAAAGCGGTTTCCCATCAAGCGTAATACACGCTGATGAACGGTTTCATTAAAAACTGCTGTTTCAGTTTCCTGCATTGACCATGTTTTTTATTTCTTCCACGAACCTTTCAGGTGTTTCATCCGGCAAGCCATCCCATTGCTTCAACACTTTGCCACTGGCATCCAATAAAACAGTAAAAGGGAATTTCCCATCCTTATTGTATTTGTCCGCAAGCGCTTCGTTTTGCTTCGCCTGCTCTTTGCTCAATTGATTCTTTTTTAATCTTGGAAAATCAGCGCTTACTAAAACCAGATGTTCAGTGGCATACGTGTTAAACACATCGGCGCTCAAAATCTCCTTTCTCAATCGGATACAAGGCCCGCACCAATCGGAACCGGAAAAGTTCAGTAAAATCCTTTTTTTGCTTTGAGCTGCTTCCTGTTGCGCTTTATTGAAATCCAAATGCCATTCAGGAGTTGAAACGGTGATTGAAAGCAATAAAAGGGAAATTAATAATTTCATTTTTTAGTATTAAATATAAATAGAAGTTCTTTAATAACGTAATTCGCAGATATATATTTTATGTAAAACAATTTTAAACAGCTTGCTGATCTTTTGGAAATTTGTATTAACCAAAGATGCAGACTTTTTATAAGTAAAACTTTACATAATTATGGAATTACGTTACATAATTCACATCTTTTATCCCCCTGAGTTTTTTCGATTAAAATGAGCAATCGTACAAATAGCTTGTACATTTAAAGGGCATATAAAATTTTTGCACCGGCCCCGAAATACAAATTAACATTCTTGTATTCTACATTGGTGATTTGGGGGCTTACAAAAGGTTCTATACTGAAAACAAACCGTCTCCATGCTTTTTGAATTCCTGCTGATAAAGTAGCGTTGTTGAATAACAAGGTAGTAGGCATGGCATTGAAGTTTTTAGGAACCACCATGTTATTATTGTCTTTATGATTGTAGCCGACCCTTTCCATAGCATAGACATCCATATCAGTACCCACACCAAAAGCAAGTGTGTAGTTATGTTTTAATGTTACGTGATAATTTAATTTAAGGGGAATGCGGATGAGAGTGGTATGAATATGAATATCTGAATGGGAAGAAGTATCAGTCACATCCGATGGATAAACATTGGAGAAATCTTTGCCTTTTTTGTGATGAAAATCATCGTCACCATCAAAGAGCTCGTTGCCCAGCTGCAAAAGCTGAACTCCAATGCTCACACCCCATTTATTACTTAATATAGCTTCTCCGTTTACACTATATCCTGCAGAAGCATTGGCTATTTCATACCCCACTCCAATCCGGTAATGGACGTTATTTAAAAAAGGAGTGTGATTGCGCAATTGCTTTTTATCAACAGGAAAGGTGTCAGAAGGTGCACTAACCAAAGTCTCAGAGGCAATAGGGTTATCTGACTTTGTTATGTTTTTATCAACGGCTGTGTCTTTAACAGGAACATTGGCTATAGCGTCGGGTATGCTTCCCTTGCTATTATTCTCTTTTCCGGCAGTATCGGTTTTAGAATCTTCAGATTGCCTTGCAGCAATGTTGTCGTCAACAGCATTATTTTCTTTGTTGTTTGAACGTGTTTTAGAAGCTAAGTACTCATTTGAAGATGATTCATTTTTGTTAATTCGTTTTTCCTTTTGGTCTAATGCTTTATCAGCCAATTTACCTTGAGGTGCATATTTCTTAGTTGCGGTTGAACCTGATAAGGTTGTGATTTCATTTTCATTTTTATTCTGCTTTGTTTGTGAGGGCAACAGCGTCGAAGTAAGATTGGCATTGGATTCACCGGCAGGTTGAGCAGCATGAACTACATCCTGGTTAACCGCAGGAGCATGGCTTTCTGCCACTGCAAGATTTTTACGGAGAGAATCAATGGTTTGCATTAATTGGTTACGCTCTTCCTTTTGAGTCAAATTCCAGGTCAAGAATCCGGCTATTGCCAAAATTAATAGTGACGCTAAAACAATATTACTGTTTGACAGCCGGAATGCGCCAACTCGTTTTTTGTTGACATAGCTATGCACCTTGTCAATATCCTTTTCCTCAAATTGCGGATTGATGCTTTCTATCTTTCCCCTTATAGCATCATCAAATTTTTCAGTTGTCATTAGCCTTTGTAAATTTTAATCCATAAGCAAGATAAAGTTGCGGGTAATTATTTTTAATCATGATCTGCAGCTTCCGCCGTGCATCCTGCAGGTTCGACTTTGAAGTTCCTTTTTTAATGCCTAACATTTCAGCAATCTCCCGGTGGTTATAACCCTCAATCACATAAAGGGTGAAAACCATTCTGTACGAAGGTGGCAAACGACGAATGAGAACCAGTATTTCTTCCGCTGCCATTTTATTGATAATACCTTCGTCTGGCGCAATTATGTCTTCGTACTCATCAATAGGTACTTGGTGAGCATATTTTTGGTTTTTACGGTAACAATCAATAGCGGTATTGACCATAATGGTTCTCAACCAAGCTTTGAAAGGCTGTGCATAATCATATTTTGGAAGATTATTAAAAACCTTTAAGAATCCATCGTTTACAATCTCTTCCATTTCTTCTTCATTGGCTGAATAACGCGTAGTAATACTTTTAGCAAAGCCAAAGAACAATTTAATCAATACTCTTTCAGCCTGACGGTTACGCGCAATGCATGCGGCTATAACGCTTTCAAGATCATCTTCCCTGAAATCCGGCCTCTTAAAAAACAAATGGCTCCTGTTTAATTAGCATTACGTAACAAAGTTAAGAATAGTGGGGTAAGGGGAGATTAATTTCCAATCAAAATCTCTTTCCAAGAATTACTTTGAAAATAGCATTATCCGTGCTTGATGTAAATCCTAAACCATAACCACAGTTAAACTCCCAAAGTGGTGACCAGTCAAGATCAATAGCAAGAAATAACTGCTGCTGCTGGCTTTGCCATGGTTGAATATTATTTAAAGGACCTATTGATCCGTAATATTCAAACCCTGCTGCAACTTCTTTTGTGATGTTGTAGGCCGCTTTAAAATTCGGAGAAAATACGAATCCAATACCCTCATTTAAACCGTGAAAAGATTTATCAAATGTCGGATTGAAGGAAAAATACAATTTGTTAAATTCTTTGTCTATGATCGGTCTTATTTCCATTGTCCAATCATCCTCGCTATATTCTCTTTTCTGGTATCCGAATTCTGTTGACAAACTGACACCTACAGGCCAGTTCCAGCTTTCAGGAACCATTATGCGCGGGCGAACATGACTGCCTACATAGGTAGTACGATTTTCATTTCCAACGGCATTAAAAAAATAAAATCCAACTTCAAAGCAATCAGTAAAGCCATGAGTTATTTCTATTGTTTCATGTAATATTTGATTCGTTGGCATTACATCGTTTACGGTTTCCTTCTGGCCATCAAAAGTGAAGTTACTGTGCAATTCCACCATGGTTGTGTCCTTTGACACGGTCTCGGAACCATATACCTGTATTTCATAATTGTCTTGTGCCTGACAAAAGAATGGTATGGTAAACATAACCATTATCCAATATGAAGATATGCTCATACTGATACTGCAATAGTGTTATTAATGTGATCGCCTCTGAACCCAAGTGCCTTCATAAGAAACAAATGCATTGATTTTTGTAAAATTTCGCAGCAAAGATAATAATGGCAACGGGTTGAATATTAATTAAATTAAGGAGGAAAATAATTCTACTCTGTCACCCCACTCTTTAATAATGGTTCGCGTAATACATTTTAAATAAACCATCCTGATGCTTTTCAAAACAGGATATATAAAAAAATATTTTTTGTGTGGATAGAATAGAGTTTATTAAAAAGTCTGCGCTGTTTTGCGGAGCAATAATGGTAGGAGGCGCTTTGATTGAAAGCTGCCAGAAAAATAATCCTGCTCCTGCTCCCGTGAATTTCAGCATAAATCTTACCGACCCTGCTTATGCTGCTTTAAAGACCGTTGGAGGATTTATTGAATACAGCAATGCAATTGTAATCAGAACAGGAGCTTCTACTTATGTTGCTTTGTCTGATATATGTACGCATTCAGGGTGTACGGTGTCATATTACAGCAACCAGAATCAAATAGTTTGTCCATGTCACGGAGGCACCTTTGATATTAATGGAAATGTTGTATCAGGACCGCCTCCTTCTGCTCTTGCCAAATACAATGTGTCAGTGAATGGAAATACGTTGACAGTTAGTTCTTAATTAATTGACTAAAATCATTGGTGTGTCGCGAATGCCTCATTTAATTCGTATTTTATAAAAATATAAAAACTAAAGTCTTTGCCTGAAGACAAAACATTAACTGGCTTTTGAGAAGCGGCTTATTAAAGTTATCAAAGGTTAAGCACATCTAATTGAATTTGAATTCAAATAAAATTTTTCAACATAATATATATGAAAATAAATGTTTGTTCTGAAACTGAAATGCTCCACATACGAAGTGAAGGAGTTCACATATCATTTATTGATTGCGTAGAGCTTCTGAAAGAGAAAAAAGATGTGGAAGTGTGCGTAAATAGTGAAGGAATTGGAGATGTGATGCACTCGCACACTTATGGTCCTTACTATTTTTGGAGAGGTCTGAAATATAAAGGTAAAAGAGTTCACACAGTCCATGTCATACCGGATTCGACAAAGGGTTCTCTTCCGGGATGGAAATTTCTAATGCCCTTAACTAAATGGTATTTTAAAAAAGTATTTTCTTACGCTGACGTTTGTATTGCCATAAGCCCAATGGTGGAAAGAGCTATTAAAGACCTTGGAGCCAAAACTAAAATCGTACGTTTAAGTAATCCAATTAATATTGATAAATGGAAGCGTACTCCTCGCCTTCGGAAAAAAGGAAGGGAATTGCTAAAACTTAAAGAGGATGATTTTTGTGTACTCGGTGTCGGTCAAATGGAAAACAGAAAAGGTTGTAAGGATTTCATTAAGATTGGACAACAGATACCTGATGCGCAGTTTCGCTGGGTTGGTGGCAGACCATTAGGAATTTTTACAGAGGGCATTCGTAAACTTAATAAATCCATTAGTGGTGCTTCGTCCCATATTAAGTTTGTTGGGGAATTTGACCATGCCAACATGCCGTCAATATATGCGGCTGCCGACCTGTTTTTATTTCCCTCATACCAGGAAAACTGCCCGCTTGCTCCCATCGAAGCTGCTGCATCGGGAATGCCAGTTGTTTATCGAAATCTTCCGGAATATGAGATGTTGTACAAGAATAATTACCTGAAGGCAGAAAACAATGAAATGTTTATTACTTTGGCTAAAAAATTAATGGATGATAAGGAAGAATATAAAAGAGGACTAGAAATATCCGCAAAACTAATTACACAATTTGAAAGAAATGAAATTCGAAAAGACTTAATCTCTCTATACAGCAGCATGAGTGCTAAATGATTTCAGCTTCAGCTATATGGCACTACTTTTGAGAGGTGAATCCTGATAATGATGTATATTTCCAAGGGTTCGAAATTTTTGTTTCTATTAATTTACCTGCTTTTTTCTGCCGTTGGTAGCATTGTCTTTGCCCAAGTTAATAAGACTGATACCCTGAAACAATCAACCGACAGCGTTCATCAAATGGATGCCGCTGATTATTATATGTTGATTACAAAAAAGTCTTTGCGCCCTCACCTTGATTCATCTAAGATAAAGTCATTGGGGCCATTCTACTCTCCGTTCATCTATCCCGGATATGCCTTGGTTACACGGTATCTTGTGGGATTAGCCTGCAATGTTTCATTTTATACTTATCGTGATGATTCCGCAAAAATTTCATCTATTCTTATAGATAATGTTTACACGCAATACAATCAATATTTTACCATCATTAATTCAAATATATGGACACCTCATGAAAAACTTAATTTAATCGGCGACTGGCGCTTTTATGAATTCCCAACTACTACTTACGGATTAGGAAGCAAAACCACGTTATCTGATGGCGTCGGTGTTGACTATTCGCAAATAAAGATTAATGAGGTGGCGCTGTGGAAAATTGCTGACAATTTATCTGCAGGACTGGGTTATAATTTCAATTACCACTGGAGCATATCCGAGACAAAAAATTCGGAAAGCGATACTTCTGATTTAGACAGGTATGGCTTCAACAGCAAGTCATATTCCTCCGGCATCTCGTTAAACATTCAATACGATAATATTTTAAATTCTAATAATCCCCGCAACGGCACATTTGCGAATCTCCAGGTTGGAAATAATTTAAGAATACTGGGAAGTGATACTAATTGGGAATCGCTGCTCTTTGATGGGCGGCAATATATACCATTATCTAAAAAATCGGGCAATGTACTTGCGTTTTGGACATATGACTGGTTTACACTGTCTGGCAAACCTCCGTATTTTGATTTACCAACAACAGGCTCAGATGCTTATGATAATACAGCAAGAGGTTATGCGGAGGGCAGGTTTAAAGGATTAAATTGGATTTATGCTGAAGTGGAATATCGTTTCCGGATATTGAATAACGGTTTTCTGGGAGGCGTATTGTTTTCAAATGCTTCGACCCTTACAGAATGGCCAAGCAATAAGTTTGAAAGAATAAATCCCGGAAACGGGTTTGGATTGCGGATAAAAATGAACAAACACTCCGACACTAATTTATGCGTGGACTATGGCTTTGGAACAGGTACGCAGGGTTTCGCATTTAATTTGAATGAAGTATTTTGAAAACTTAGTTGATCTGTTCAGACTTTAATGTTTTCCTGTTCAAAGCTATCGTATCATTAAGGTTTAATTGAACAGAAGATCTTTGAACCGTTTCTTTTAATATTGTCGCATTATGCCACCCGGAGTAATTGAATACATTACGAATCATGGATACCTTGCCATTTTTCTGCTCGTATTTGCGCAAGAGATAGGCATACCAAACCCGGTTCCAAATGAACTGGTGCTTATGTTTTCAGGCTATCTAACCTTTAAAGGAATAATATATCTGCCCCTGGTTATTTTGACAGCAATGTCCGCTGACTTTATCGGAACAGTCCTTCTTTACACAGTCTTTTATTTCTTCGGAACATATATACTAAAACACAAACCCCGCTGGCTACCCATCTCTGATAAAAAAGTCAATGATTTTAGCTCACGAATTTCGAAAGGAGGCCAATGGTCTATTTACATCGGGCGCTTCACTCCTCTTGTACGTGGTTATACTTCGGTGATAACAGGATTTCTGCGCATTAAACCTGTCATATTTTTACCTATAGCGCTCATTACTGCAACTGCGTGGAGTGCAGCATATGTTATAGCAGGAAGAATGCTGGGTCCGTACTGGAGCTATGCAGGAAATAAAATGGGAGAAATAAAATTTATAACCCTTATTACGGTATTGATTATTCTGATAATAATCACTATCAGATATTTTAGAAAAGCCACAAAGAGAAAACAAATTAAGCAACAAACTCTATAGATTAATGTCTACGTGTTTTTGATTTGACCGCTGTAATAAAAGTTCCTTATGGGAAGATTCCGAGCGCCATGTAGCTCGCACCCAGCTTCTCAATGCTGCTGACAAAAGCTGCCGTGCGCAGGTCAACAATTTTATTTTTGTTTTTAACCTCACGTATTTCGTTGTAGGCAGAAATCATTGTTTCCTCTAAGCCCGAATAAACCAAATCTTTTTCGTCGGCACCGTGAGTGAGAAGCTTCCGCTCCTTCGTGTCTAAGGTCTTGCCGGTGATCTTTTCAAATGAACTGACCAATTGAAGCGTTGCCATTTCCTGGAAACGCTTTTCCATTCGTCCAAAACGAACGTGTGATAGATCCTTCAGCCATTCAAAATAAGAAACGGTCACTCCTCCGGCATTCATATAAAGATCAGGTAGAATCAGCACCCCTTTCTTCAAAAGAATTTCTTCTGCCTCTTTAGTCATAGGGCCGTTCGCGCCTTCAGCAACTATTTTTGCTTTAATACGAGGTGCGTTATCTCCCGTGATTTGATTTTCAAGCGCTGCCGGAATTAAGATATCACAATCTGCTTCCATCAGCTCCATGCCGTTCGCAAAGTTCTTCGCTCCCAGAAAATCCAATACAGATTTAGTCTCCTGGCGATGCTTAAAGAGCGCCTCAACATCTAACCCCTTTGCATTATATACGCCGCCTTCCCGTTCAATAATACCCACAACAACAGCACCGCCTTCAAGGCAAAACTTGGCAGAGAAGAAACCAACATTGCCTAATCCCTGCACTACCACTCGTTTTCCTGCCAATCCCGTGCTCAAGCCGAGAGCCTTCATGTCTTCCGCATTACTCATTGCTTCACGCAAACCATAAAATAAACCAAGGCCAGTGGCTTCTGTTCTTCCGCGAAGCCCTCCTTGTCCAAGGGGTTTGCCTGTCACGCAAGCCAGCGCATTAAGGTCGTCAAATTTAAAAGTAGCGTAGGTATCAGCAATCCATGCCATTTCGCGCGAGCCGCTGCCATAATCAGGTGCAGGCACATCAATGCCGGGGCCGATCATATTTTTCTTGATTAGTTCCGTAGTGTATCTGCGCGTTATTCTTTCTAATTGATCTTCGGTATAATCTCTCGTCTTGATTTTTATTCCGCCCTTTGCTCCGCCAAACGGAACATCTACAACAGCGCATTTAAAAGTCATGAGTGTGGCAAGCGCTTTCACTTCGTCTTCGTTTACAAACTGGCTATAACGAATGCCACCTTTAACAGGACTTTTATGATTACTGTGGTGTACACGTATGCCTTCTATTACCTGCACTTTGCCATCCACTTCCAGTGGAAACTGAAATTTATACACGGCATTGCAAACTTTTATTTGCTCAAGCAATCCTTTTTCAAAATTGGTATATGAAGCAGCCCTGTCAAAAGTCGCTACCACATCATTATAAAATTTCGAACCGTTTTCTAAATTATCCATCTTTTATTATTTTTTACCACAGAGACACTGTGGCGCAAAGAAAATTTTTAATTAACAGAGCACTGTGTCTCAACGCTCCGGTGGTTAACTAATAAAATTTGAGGGCACAAATGTAGAAAAACATTATTGAGTTGATGATGAGAAAAGGAATGTGAAATATTTGTTAAAATTCTTTCTTTCCTCAGGAGCAGGGGCGGGCATGATGGACTGATCAGAGCATGGGAAGAAAAAATTGCTAATTAAATGCAGGCTTACAAAACCTGAGTAGGAGGAGTGTTGGTGATTACCGGAGCATATTTACCAACGCCAATGTTAAAAGTCGGTTTAAATTCAAATTCCGTTTGAACAAACTTTGCATTAAACCGTTTTTCGTATGTTTCTACTTTGCGCACTACGCCATATCTTCCGCACATAATCTATTGCTTTTGTCTTACAAAATTAATTATTTTTATTAAATTAAACGCAGCTTTGCAAAACATTAGTGTTCGAAACATGCTAAACNNGGTTTATTTTACCAAGCTTTTATCCTTACGGGATAGAAGCATCGGCTGTTTCAAAGGTTTCGAACACTAATGTTTGCAAAACCTGCGTAACTTGGATATTATCGCTTCATTGCGTCGTTTAAGCAATGGATTACATTTTTACCAAATTCGTAAGATGACATTGCCTCATTAGCGGTTTAATCCTCTTCAACTGTAAACAGTGGAAGTTGATTATCATCTCCTTGCTTCACTTCAAAAACTTTTGGTAAAGAAACAATGCCTTCTGTTTCGGTGAAAAGTTTTGTTTTGCCTGTGCAGAAAACTTTCCAACTCGTTTGGTCGGACTTTATGAAAATGAAATAATCCAATTTATCAATTTCAAGTTCCTGAATATTCTGAATGGTGAAATTACTGTTTGCCCAAAAGCCAACACCGATTTTGAAAATCTGCGGAGCAGATTCTTCAAATCGGCTCACAAATTTTTCTATTGAAAGTTTGTATGCTTTGTCCGTTTTGTATTTCGATAATTCTGTTATTTCACCTTGAATTGATTTAGGAGAAAAGTTTCCCTTGTTCTCTTGTAATGCTGAATGAGATTTTGGCAAATAGGAAATGATGTCAATGTATCTGCGTTGCTGCCTTCTTCCTGTTCCTGCTTCTGCTAAAACAACTCTATCGCCTTGCGCCCCAGGATAACTTACTGCGATAAGCTTGTAACCATTTTGACGTAAAACATTGTGAACGGAAATGTATGTAATGTCATCTTCGTCAAATACAGTCCTGTTTTGAATTGGAGTAATTGCAGGAAACTTTGTAAAATCATTTGCAACACTGAATTTTTTCCAGACAAATTTTATTCGTGTTTCTCCTTCGGTGTCGGTGATATGTAATTGCTTTGAGAATTTGAAAACTGTTCGTAATGCTTTATTGAGAGTGAAGAAGTTTTCTGAAAGAAAATTACTCAAATCAATTTCAATTGCCTTGGCTTTACCGCCTATGAATTTCTTTGTGAGTTCTACAAATTTCACATTTCTGATAGTCCCCGAACCGAGTAAGAAGCAATGCAAAAAATCGCTTGCAGTTTTTAATCCGTTTTGTTTTAAGTAACTCGTAATTTCTTTTTCTTTGGTTGTGTCTTTATACCATGCCGTATTCTTTTTATCAAACAACATTTTTGCAGAACAGAGCAGTTGTAGCACGAAACACCCTGTAGCTTTTCACGTTGCCGCTGGTGGTAACGTTCAAAGGCTTTTTCCACTTCAACTTCACCTGGTTGTTGTTGATTTTGCGGGTGATGAAGTTGTGGAAGTTCTGCACCATCTGCAGGATGCCTTGTGGCGTCCTCGGATTGGAAAGTGCAAAGCCGCTGGTGATGATGATGCCTGCCATGAGCGTGTAATCAAGGCCGGCGGCAATGGAAGCCGTGTTGGTTACATACTGTCCCAGTGATTTAAGCGTGTTCAGCAGGATCACTGCTTTACTTCGCAAATCAACAAGATCGGCATGGCTGCCACGGTTGCCTTTGGGGCTCCAGGTGGCAATGGCCGTTTGCACATTGGTAATAGCCGTTCCCAGTGCAAGCAGTGTGGGCAGCGGAGTGGTGAAATTCAGGTTACCAGCCATGCTGGTACTTACGCGATTGCCAAGATTGACAAGCCCTGCGTAATTTTTGGGACTTACTTTGATTGCAAGAATTGGTTTAGACATTTGATTTTGGATTTAAAATTTATGACACAAAATTACAGGAGGACAGGCCGGTGCTTTGATTGGAATCGTACGAGAAACTAACACCCCCTTTTTTGCGCATGCTAACTTCACTCAAACCTCCTGTCAGCATGGCTTCTGTTGAATGAAGCACCCTCCAAAATGCCACAGTTACTAACAGCAGGGAATACGCACGATTAAAAACGTGTGAAATACGTTTTTAATTGCCATCAACATTCATGGGATTAGTACGAATCCCTAAAAAGCAAGATCGGACTTTAAGAGGCTATGCAAAGATTTTTGAAGGTTCGGAGGTCTTTCTTCATATATATATTTACATGTTATGCACAAGTTGTTCACAATTGGAGGAATACGGCAAGCAGCCCTATTTCATTGACAAAACACGGAAATCTGAAAATTGATTTTCAAAAAAGCGACGGTACTTTTTAAAAACGTCCGGATAGCATTTCTATAACCCGCTACGTTTGGCGAAGAATATGCATAACCGTGTACCCATCGAATTGTGGATTAAAATAGCTGAGAGCTTCATTGAGCAGCAAACCTCGAGAACCAATGTGAATTACGTGAAGGGTTTCCGGTTCAGCGGCTGTTATCTAAGCGAATGGCTGCAACGCACCAACAGCGGTTTGTTTTATGAAGGAACCTTCTACCTCTGGAAGGGAAGGGAAAACTTCAAAACACTTTTCCGCGACACGTTTGGAATAGACCCCGACAGGGGTATGAGCAGCACCAAAGAAGAAGTAAGTTATTTTTTTGCTTTAATCTTCAAAAAAGCCTACTATTTTGAAACGAAAGACCGTGTTAAGCTAATCGAAATGATCAGGGAAACCGACGCTTACCAAAACTATATGCAATGAAAGGCTCTCCAATACTTAACATGAACAAACTTAAATGCATAAAAAGATCAGGTATGAAGCACGATTTACTTACGAGGATGAAGTCTGGTTCATGCATTTTAATAAACCGAGGATGATGCGAATTGGTTTGATAAAAACACTTCATAGTGATGCCCCCGCGAACAAAAAGGGATATACGAAAGAAGAAAGCTATTCATCCAAACCTTACGATGAAAACATCGGATGGATTAAATCATCATCACTTTTCAAATCAAGAGAAAAATTAATAAAATCCCTGTAAATATGAAAGCGTATGCACACGGGTTTATAAGCCAGGATTACCTGCAATGGTTTCAAACGCGGCTGCCGCCGCGGGGCAGCCTGCATTTTCCATCGGGCGGTAATTGGGAACTATATAAGGTTACCGATACAAGTGAGGCGTCAGAAGAAGGAAGTTTGGAATTTATTCTCCCTACTTCCTACTCCCAACTCCCTACTTACCAATTGATGGGAGATGTGGAGGTGTTTGATGATTTCTGCCTCGTATATAGCCAGCTCACTGAATTGGTGATCAAGCTTCCAAACAAATCATTCTCATTCCGATTCTTAGAATTAATAACAATTAGGCAGACGTGAGACGTGAGATATTAGATGTGAGACGACAAATAGGTCTCTACTCTTAAATCTCAAATCTCATGTCTCAAATCTTAAATCTTAATAAAAATGAAAAAAGGACAATTTACTTCAAGAGCCATCATCGCCACTAACTATGACAGTGTTGCAAATTCTTTGTTCGTGACGTTTAAAAACGGAGCGGAATATGTCTATTACAAAGTGCCGTTGGAAACTTACATCGGCATGATCTGTTGCCCGAGCATCGGCGATTTTTTCAGAATGTATATACGCGACGTTTATACGTTTAAGAAAACGAATTGATGGCACGGATGATCAGGGATTACACAAGAAGCCTCCGGATGAGTAAACTGTCGGTAGCAGCCGAATGTTTATTCATCCGCCTCTTGTTGTGCGTGGATGATTATGGCAATCATCTGTATAATGCTGATGTTTTAAAAGCTGAATGTTATCCGCTTAGGCCCGCTTACCGTAGAACCGATATTATCCTTGCGCTGGAAGAAATGATAGCCAACGGTCTTGTTGTTGCATACGAAGCCGATCAGAAAGCATACATCCATCTTTTAAATTTCAATCAGAAACTGCGCTATCCTAAGCGTAAGCATCCTCCTTCTCCTTTTGAATTTCTAAATCTCCCGCCTGATGCAAGAAAGAAAGAAAGTACCACCCGCCCGACTGAACAGTCGTTCGGGCGGGAAGAAAGAAAAGAAGTAGAAGTAGAAGTAGAAGTAGAAGTTGTAGTAGTTGTAAAAAGCGAAACAGCCATACAACCCGACAACGACACTTTGATGAAAATAAAATGTTTTGATTTTTGCAAAAAACATTTTCATCAATACTTCCCAAAAGAAAACAATGCTTTTAACAAAGCTTGCGAAATCGCATTAGCACGCGCCAACGAGGATCTTGCGCTAAAACCAACTGAAAAAGAAAAAATTGAAGCCGCTTTTAAAAATCAGGAATCTGCCCTCGAAAAATCCATGATTGGCACAGCGATTAAGAAAGAACTCGAACTATTCTGGGCTTTTAATGATGCAAAAGATGTGCCGATAAACAAACGTTTTAAAAACCTAAAACTATGGTTGCTAAGGAAGAAGTAAAAAAAGTCCGCAGTATGCAGTCCATTTCAGCATAAATTTCAATTTTCAAATCCCAACTATCAAACAAAATCAAATGATTGAACAAACTCTATTATTCTCTAATTGTTGCAGTGCAAGAATTATTGACGAAACGGATATATGTTCGAAATGCATGGAGCATTGCGAAGCAATAACTGAAGACAGTGAAATGGAAACAAGGCTTCCCACACATCTGAGAAAAAGAAGGCGGCTGCCTTCTTTTTTCAAGGACATCCGGCGTACTGAAAAGGTTGTGCCTTCTCATATTGTTTCTCAGATAAGACGGTATGAAACGGAGGAGTTTAAGTTTATCAGAGGTTTTGGAAATAAATATATCATCTCTTCGTTCGGCAATGTTATTTCGCTTTTTCATAAAAAAATAACATTTAGAAAGGCATTCGGAGCAGACTTCACTTATAATCACGTTGTTATATATTCAAATACAATGGCCCGCGGATTTGATATTCATCGTTTAGTTGCATTGCATTTCGTTCATAATCCGCATCCTCTTCTTTACAATTGTGTTAATCACATTATTCCTGATTATACTTTAAATTTTGCTGATAATCTTGAATGGTGCACTCAAAAACAAAATATCCATTATGCCATGTCACTTAACAGGTATTCTCTTGGCAGCAAACGTCCAAATGCAAAATTAACCGAGGCTAATGTTTTGATTATTCGCAAGTCCAAAGCTACTTGTCAGGCTTTGGGAAAACATTATAAAGTGAATGCAGGCATCATATCCGGCATAAAAAGACGTCTGCGATGGAAGCATGTATAACATAATCAATGGATTAAGGCGGCTAAAAGGCGGGTTTAATAACCATAAAACCCGATTTGTCAGCGTCGTTTTCCCATTGTATATTCGCACCCTCTTAAAAATCAGAATTGAGTATTGAGATGTGAGACATGAGAAAATCTCAAATCTCAAATCTATAATCTAACATCTTAAAATAATATGGCAGTAATAGGTCGGATTCGTAAGCGTGTTGGCTTGCTCCTCATTTTCATCGGAGGTAGCTTAGTTCTTTTTGTTCTTGGTGACGTGGTTACTTCCACCAATGGTTTATTCGGACGCACTAATAGTACGCTGGGAGTTGTGGGTGGTGAAAAGATTACATATACCGAGTTTCAACGAAAGGTGGATGAGATGACGGAGACATATAAAACCAATCAGAACGTAGAAACCGTTGACCAGAATACCATTGAGCAACTGCGCGACCAGGCATGGACTGACTTCATTAACAAAAACGTATTGGTGAAACAATATGACGAAATGCATATTGCCTGCAGCCCCGAAGAATTGTTTAGCTGGATTACGAGCTATGATGCTCCTTTTGAATTGAAAAATTTAGGCGCTTTTAAAAATAAAGACACTAAGCAGTTTGAGCCGAACGAAGTGATTAAATTTTTGAAAGCGCTGCCTAACCGCGATGAAAAAGATCAGGAAGCATGGAAGAAATTTGAAGATTACCTGCATGACCAGCGTGTTGCCAATAAATACAAAGGTGTAACGAAAGGCGGCGTATATATTACTACTGCCGAGGCAAAACGGGATTATACTGACAAGCAACGCATGGCTTCCGTCCAATATGTAATGCTTAACTACAATACCGTTCCGGATAACGATGTAAAATTTGATGAAAACGACCTGAAGAAATATTACAACGATCATAGCTATCTTCCGGAATATAACCAGAAGGAAGATGCGCGCAAGGCAGAGTATATTGTATGGGATATAAAGCCTTCCGATGCCGACAGGCAGGATGCACAGGACGAGATTAAAAAGCTATATGATGAATTTAAAACAAGCAAGAACGACACCTTGTTTGTAAATCAAAACTCGGAAACTCCGTTCGACAGTTCCTTTAAGAAAAAAGGCGTTCTTCCCGGCAATATAGATTCTGTTCTTTTTGATGCAGCACCGGGCGCAATCGTTGGTCCTTATGAAGATGGCGGAAGCTTGAAAATTGCAAAGTTAGTAGCCGTGAAATATGAACCTGATACGGTGAAAGCACGCCACATACTTATTAAGATTGAGAACAATGATACAACTGCTGCAAAATCAAAAGCTGACAGTTTAAAGAACCTCATTAAGAAAGGCCAGAAGTTTAGTGACCTTGCTTTGAAATTTTCTGAAGACATAGGCTCTGGCTCAAAAGGCGGCGACCTGGGATGGTTCAAGAAAGGTGCGATGGTGAAACCTTTTGATGCTGCTGCTTTCACAGGAAAGAAGGGTGACATGCCCATCGTTGTTTCTCAATACGGGGTTCATCTGATTGAGATTGAGGATGTAGGTAAACCGATTAAACAGATACAGGTAGGTATTGTTGAACGAAAGATAGAACCTTCGCAGAAAACGTATGATGAACTATTTTCAAAGGCAACAAAGTTTGCTGTTGAAAATAACACCGGCGATTTATTCGATGCTGCTGCTGTCAAGCAAGGACTCAATAAACGCATCACTCCTGATATGCGTGAGGGTGATAAGTTTATTCCCGGTCTTGATCAGCCGCGTGAATTGGTTCGTTGGGCATACCAGGCAAAGAAGGGTGAAGTATCAAACAAAGTATTGCAGTTTGGCGACAAATACGTGGTTGCTCATCTTGTCGAAATAAAAAATAAAGGACTTCTTCCTCTTGAAATCATGAAAGATCAGGTTGCTGTGGCAGTGCGTAAAGAAAAGAAAGGCGAAGTGCTGACGGATAAATTAAATAAAGCGATGGCGGGGAATGCCTCGCTCGAGGCGCTTGGACAAAAAGTAAATGCACCTCCCGTTGCTGCCGATAACATCAACTTCAAAGCGGAATATATTAGCGGAGTTGGCGCTGAGCCTAAGCTGATCGGGACCATTTTTACCTCGAAAGAAAATACTGTGTCCAAGCCATTGAGCGGTGAAAACGGCGTGTTTGTTTTCAAGGTAACCAAGTTTACTGAGCCTGCTGCAACCAAAGATTACACTGCCAATAAAAGGGAACTCCTGCAGGCATTGCAAGGACGCACCGATGGAGAGATTTTCAACGCTCTTAAAGAGCGTGCTCATATTGTAGATAACCGCGGGAAGTTTTATTAGTAGAGACTTGAGTATTGAGATGTGAGACATGAGATAATGCTTTGTTTTTCTCACATCTCAATACTCACATCTCATCTTAGGATTTGCAACCGATACGCATCAAGCTTAATGAATATGAAAAGCAGGATGGTAAACGACCAAAGGGATGATCCTCCGTAACTGAAAAAAGGAAATGGAATGCCAATGACAGGTGCAAGTCCTATAGTCATTCCCACGTTGATGACTAAATGAAAGAATAGGATGGATGCAACCCCATATCCATAAATTCTTGAATAGGTTGATCGCTGTCGTTCTGCCACATATATAATCCGCATGAGCAATGTGGTGAACAAACCGAGCACCACAAAGCTTCCAAGGAATCCCCATTCCTCCCCTACTGTGCAGAAAATAAAATCAGTGCTTTGCTCAGGAATAAATTCCCCTTTAGTCAGTGTTCCCTGCATAAATCCTTTTCCTGTCAATCCGCCTGACCCAATTGCAATCTTGCTCTGATTAACATTATATCCTTCTTTTTTATTATCCACTTCAATGCCTAAAAGAACATTGATGCGCTTTTGCTGGTGATTCTGCAGCACGTGATTAAAAACATAGTCCACGCTGAAAACAATGGAGAGTGAAATAAGAACCCCTGCTGCAATCGGTATCAGGTCTTTTACTCTTCTTCGCGTGATGAGAAAAAGCACAATGCCAACTCCTGAAATAATATATATCAGGATGAGCTTTTTTACGAGAAGCGTCATGATAAATAAAACAATCGTAAGCAGCCCGAAGAGTAAAATGTTGCCTGACATTCCTTCACGGTATAGCACAAATATGTAAGCGAGAAAAACCAGCGCCGAACCGGTATCATTCTGTTTAAGGATAATGGCCATTGGCAAAAGGATGATGCCTGCAGAGATGAGTTTTGTTCTCACGTCCTGCATTTTTGTATCAAGTGTGCTGAGATACTTTGCTAATGCCATATTGGTGGCAAACTTGGCAAACTCGGACGGTTGCAATTTAAAGCTGCCGATGTCCACCCAGGCATGAGCGCCTTTCACATCGCGCGAAATGAAAAGAACCGCTATCATCAGCAGTAGCATTAGAGCGTAGAACGGATAAGAAAAAGCTGCATAGAGTTTTCCATCCGTTATAATAATTGCCAATGCAATTACAAATGCAGTTCCGATCCAGTAAAGCTGTTTACCGTAATTTTTGGTAAAGTCAAAAATCTTAAGCCGGTCTGCGGAATAAGATGAAGCAAAAATATTCATCCATCCGATGGCAACAAGTATGAGGTACAAGCTTACCATAAGCCAGTCAATGTTCTGAAGTATCGTTCTTTGCGCTCTCATTGACTTAAAACATTCCTTTTATCAATCTTTCTTTGCCACGTTCTTTAAAGCAATTATTTTGGTTTGCTTTGTTGTTCCCGTGCTTGTTGTTTTCGGCTGGTCAAGCTTTGGCAGAATAACTCCGTCAAGCATTTTCTTTTCAATTTGGGGGCGCGAAATGGAATCGGTGAGATATTTTTCTATCATTAAGCTTGCTATAGGCGCTGCCCATTCCGCACCCCATCCGGCATTCTCCACCATGATGCCAATAGCTATTTTAGGGTTATCCCGTGGCGCAAAAGCAACGAAAAGCGAATGGTTTTTGCCATGCGGGTTTTGTGCCGTACCTGTCTTGCCACAAATGGTAATCCCTTTTATTTTCGACGCTGCTGCAGTTCCCATCTCTACCACGTTCTCCATGCCATCTACTACGATCTCATAATATTTTGCATCAATGTCAGTATAATTCTTTTCTGTAAACTGTTTTTTCACAGTAGTTGAATCACCGATCTTCTTTATCATGTGAGGCACATAATAATATCCTCTATTGGCAATGACTGCCATGGTATTCGCCATCTGCAAAGGAGTGATTCCTAATTCACCTTGCCCTATTGACAACGAAACGAGATTGGAGAATTTCCAATGTCCTTTACCATAATATTTATCGTAAAACGGAACAGAGGGAACATTTCCCTTCAGTTCTTGTGGAAGATCGCTATATAATCGCTTTCCGATCCCGAATGTCAACACATGATTTCTCCAGGCATCATAACTCTGTTCAGTAGTCGCATAATTCTTATTGTCAATGATACTCTTGAAAACATAGCAATGATAGGTGTTGCAGGAGTGCGCAATCGCATTTACGAGATCAAGCCAGCCATGCCGCTCATCACAGCCAACATCATGCGAAGGCATGTGATAGGCTCCGTCGCAATAATATCGCGTTGTAGGAAATAATACACCTTCCTGTTGCCCGATCAAATCATTGATAAGCTTAAATGTAGAACCGGGTGGATAATAAGCCATCAGCGCCCTGTTAAACAGAGGCTTCAAAGGATCCTGTGACAGCTTGACATAATTAGCTGTTCGTTCTCTGCCGACCAGCAGGTTAGGATCATAAGAAGGATTGCTTACGCAGGCAAGTATTTCACCGGTGGAGGGTTCTATCGCTACAATGCCGCCAATTTTATTCTGCATAAGGCACTCACCGTATCGCTGGAGTTCAGCATCAAGCGTAAGTACAATATTTTGCCCCGGCACTGAAGCGGTATCATATATACCATCAGCAAAGCTCCCTTTCTCCCTGTTAAATTTATCCACCATCACCCGGCGCACGCCCCGTTTGCCGCGAAGCGCTTCTTCATAAGAGAATTCTATACCACTCTTACCGATGTAATCCCCTTCCTTGTAGTATTTATCATTTGCGAGCACAGAGCTATCCACCTCGGCGATGTATCCAAGCAAGTGGGCTGCTGTCGGGATGGGGTATCTGCGCAATGTCCTCGACTGTGTGAAGAACCCCGGAAACTTATATAGCTTTTCCTGGAGGCGCGCATACGTTTCTTTTGATAATTGTTTCTCCAATACTGAGGGGAGATTTCTCGAGAACTTTCTTGCCGCGCTTAACTTTTTTACAAAATCATCTTTGCTGATGCTGAGCAACCCGCAAATTTCAGTGGTATCAGGATGATCTACCTGGTTTGGGATGAGCATCAGGTCATAGACAGGTTCGTTATATACAATCAGCTTTCCTTTCCTGTCATAGATAAAGCCACGCGGGGCATAATCAGTTACAATACGAATGGCGCTGTTGATGGCTGAAAGCTTGTAATGCTCATCAATTACCTGCATATAAAATAAACGCAGCAGGTAAATGATGGCGACGGATGCAAAAGTGCCGTAGATTACATACTTCCTACCGGATGAGACTACGTTCATTCTGTGATTTCGTTTTGCCGAATAAAAACTGGCCGATGATGATAATGATAAGGGTAATGACTGAATTCAAAATAGCTTTTCCAAAAGTGACAAGGAATTCATCGAAGCGAAATACTTCAATGTAAAATAAAAGAAGATGATGAAGCGCTACAAGTATGGAAGCATAAGTTAAAAACCATTTTATACCCATCGTTTTTGCGTTGAGCCTGGTTTCAGGGTCGTATCCGTCACGGGGAGCAATGAGCTTTAAAATACCCGGCCTGCAAAATGCAATGAATACAGTGGCAGCAGAATGCATGCCACCGGAAGATGAAAAAACATCAATGGAAAAACCGAGCGCAAATGCAATTAAAAGTAACAATGAATTGGAAGTTCCAACAGGCAGCAGCAATATAAAATATATATAAATGTAGGGATTGATGTAGCCATTCAGCTGAATGTGATTTAACACCAACACCTGTAATAAAACAAGCAGGGTGAAGTGCAAAATATATTGAATGATCTTGATTGTCATATTTCTTTCAATTAGGGAAGTCTTCAGTCCACAGTTGGCAATCTTCAGTAAGCACTGATATAATTTCTGTGCAGACTGCTGACTGCCAACTGCTGGCTTTTTACTAACGGTCATGCTTTTTCAATGAGTCTTCAAGAGCACGCTCCTCATCTTTAAGCATGTTCTCTACAACATAAACGTAATTCAGCGTATAAAAATTGGTTGAGAGGTTCACTTTAATAGCGTAGAAGTTATTTCCTGTTTTGAGATCGCAGGTCTTCACAGTGCCGATGAGAATGCCCTCCGGAAAAATAGAGCTGTAAGAGCTGGTGATAATGGTGTCGCCAATATGAACGGGCGCATTCTTCGGAATGTCCAGAAATGAAGCTGTTGACGCATCTAATCCATCCCAAACAATGCTTCCAATATGGTTTGACTTGCTCAGCTTTCCGCTTATCCTGAAATCTTTATGCAACAATGATATCGCAGTGGAGTAATGCGGTGACACATCTTTTACAATGCCAACAACACCGTTGCTTGAAATTAATCCCATTTCCGGGTGGACGCCTTGCAGGCTTCCTTTGTTCAAGGTAAGATAATTGTTTCTCCTGTTAATTGTGTTGTTAACTACCTTAGCAGTTATATATGCATATTGCTGGTGATGCAATGTATCTTTAATTGACTTACGAAAAAGGCTGTCTAAATAAAACGCATCAGGCAGCATCGAACGAAGCTGCGCATTCTCTCTTATCAACGCATCATTGGCATTGCGAAGATTAAGGTATTCCGTAATTGAGTTGACGAAGCTTTGAACATTGCCGATAACCTTGGTCGAACTATTGATAAAGCTTGTACGCTGAAAATTATTGTTCTGAACAATAAGATACGTGCAGAAAAATTCAAGGATTAAAAAGAGCAGGAAGAAATTATATTTCCATAAAAAGATGACCAGGTTGCGCATGGCTATTGACTATTGATCATCGCTTATTGATTATTGAAAAAACTTAACAGCAATAGACAATAAACAATAATCAATCATTTTACGGAATAAGAAATTTAAATCGCTCAATGTTTTTAAGAGCAATGCCGGTGCCTCTTACAACAGCGCGAAGAGGATCTTCGGCAATATGAACAGGGAGCTTTGTTTTATTGGCAATCCTGACATCTAATCCACGCAACAACGCACCGCCTCCTGTTAAGTAAATACCGGTACGATATATATCAGCAGACAATTCAGGCGGAGTCATCTCAAGCGCTTTAAGAATGGCTTCCTCTACTTTTGAAATTGATTTGTCAAGTGCATGAGCAATCTCGGAATAAGAAACCGTGATTTCTTTCGGAATACCTGTCATCAAATCACGACCATGCACGGCGAAATCAGTGGGTGGCGTTTCCAACTCAGGCAAGGCAGATCCCACTTCAATCTTAATTCTTTCGGCAGAACGCTCGCCGATGAGAATGTTGTGCTGACGTCTCATGTAATCCCATATATCATTGGTGAAGCCATCTCCTGCAACACGAATGGATTGGTCACAAACAATTCCGCCCAAGGCGATAACGGCAATCTCACTGGTCCCGCCGCCAATGTCAATAATCATATTGCCCATTGGCTCCTCTACGTCAATGCCGATTCCTATTGCGGCTGCCATCGGTTCATGAATAAGATATACCTCTTTAGCTCCTGCATGTTCAGCAGAATCACGCACAGCACGCTTTTCAACTTCTGTGATGCCAGATGGAATACAGATAACCATTTTCAGGGAAGGCTGAAAGATGCGTTTGCCAGGATTAATCATCTTGATCATGCCGCGTATCATGTGCTCGGCGGCGTCAAAGTCTGCTATTACACCATCTTTCAGCGGGCGCACGGTCTTAATGTTTTCATGCGTTTTACCATGCATCATCATTGCCTGCTTTCCCACGGCAATTACTTTTCCGCTCATCCGATCTATGGCAACAATAGAAGGCTCATCCACGACCACCTTATCGTTGGCGATGATCAGCGTATTGGCTGTTCCAAGATCAATTGCAATTTCCTGCGTGAGAAAATCAAAGAGTCCCATTAGAAATTAAGAATTAAGAATTACTTCCCGGATATTGAATATAACAATAATACGAACATGAATTACAAAGTTCAAGATTAAGAAGATTATTTAATGAAAGTAAGGGGAGGTGAGAATAAGATTAAACAAGGTTCTTAACAAAAAGTAATTGGAGAATTAGCCTAATTACTATATGACCGCCGCCTCTTCAATGTTTAAAGTGCCTTGTCCCGGTCACCACCATGGCAACTCCATGAGCATTGCAGTAATCAATTGAGTCCTGATCTTTAACGGATCCACCGGGTTGTATGACGGCTGCTATGCCGGCATGATGAGCAATTTCAACACAGTCTGGAAAGGGAAAAAAGGCGTCTGAAGCCATCACCGCACCCTGCAAATCAAAGTTAAAGTGCTTGGCCTTTGCAATGGCTTGTTGCAGTGAATCAACACGTGAAGTTTGACCTGTACCACTTGCAAGCAACTGCTTATTCTTTGCCAGCACAATGGCGTTTGACTTAGTATGCTTCACAATCTTATTTGCAAATTCCATATCCTGCTTTTGAATGGATGAAGGCGATGTAGTCGTTACGGTCTTCATGTCACCTTCCTTATCAGTCTTCCTGTCCTTATCCTGTTCTATCACTCCATTCAGCAAGCTTCTGAACTGCTTATCCTGTAAGACAGTTTTCTTCTGCACCAAAATAATCCTGTTCTTTTTTTGCTTTAATATTTCCAACGCATCATCAGCGTAAGCAGGTGCGATGATAATTTCAAAAAACAATTTGTTGATTTCTTCAGCAGCATCCTTTTCAATCTTACGATTAGCTATGAGAATGCCTCCGTAAGCTGAAACAGGATCAGCAGCTAATGCTCGTTGCCATGCTGTAAGTATATTCTCTGCTGATGCTATGCCACAGGCATTGTTATGCTTTAGAATTGCAAATGTCGGTTCATCGAAATCAGCGATGAGGGCAACAGCAGCATCTATATCAAGCAAGTTGTTGTAAGAAATTTCTTTGCCATGAAGCTGATCAAAGATTTCCTCCAGATGACCGTAGAAGAATCCCTGTTGATGCGGGTTTTCTCCATAACGAAGTTTCTTAGAAGCAGATATGCTTTGCTTGAAAGAATGAATCTGCCCTTGTTTATTAAAGTGATTGAAAATGGCAGAGTCATACTGTGATGAGACATTAAATGCATGAGTCGCCATCAGCTTTCTTTCCTCAAGTGTTGCAACGCCATCACGATTGACGAGCAATTCACTCAGCCAACTATAATGCTCTCTTGAAGGAATAATCAAAACGTCATTAAAGTTCTTCGCAGTGGCGCGAATGAGCGAGATGCCGCCTATGTCAATCTTCTCAATGATGCTTTGCTCGTCAGCGCCGGAAGCAACTGTTTCTTCAAACGGGTAAAGATCAACGATGACAAGATCAATGGCAGGAACCTGATACTGCTCCATTTCTCTTTGGTCGGAAGGATTATTTCTTCTCCCTAGTATGCCGCCAAACACTTTTGGATGAAGGGTTTTCACTCGTCCTCCCAGGATGGAAGGATAATCTGTAACAGATTCAACGGAGGTAACAGGAATGCCAAGTGATTCAATAAACCGTTGAGTGCCATCGGTAGAGAAAATTTTTACTTTCTGCCTGTGCAGTTCTTTTACAATGGATTCAAGGCCATCTTTGTGAAAAACGGAGATGAGCGCTGAGTTGATTTTCTTATTCAATTTTAAAAAATGAGAGTGCAAGTTTAAGGAATTAAATGGTTTAAGGTTTAAAGTTTAAGGTCTAATGTTACGAAAACTTTAAACCTTAAACTTTGAACTTTAAACTACATTTGTGTTGTTATGAAAACGCCCTTCTTCCTTTTTCTGAAATTCTTCCGTGAAAGCTTTCTCTTTGCTATGGATGCGTTGCGGGTTAACCGCCTGCGCACAGCACTATCGCTGTTGGGAATTACGATAGGCATCTTTGCCATCATTTCTGTTTTTACGGTAACGGATGCGTTGGAAAACAATGTGCGCGACGGCGTTAAATCGCTTGGCGACAATGTGGTGTATATACAGAAGTGGCCGTGGCTTTTTGGCGACAACTATCCGTGGTGGAAATACATGAACCGCCCTCTTCCCGGCTTCAACGAAATGAAAATGCTGCAGGATCGGTGTAAGAGCATTAAAGCAGTTGCCTATATAGCCAATATTGACAATCAACTGGTGAAATATAAAAACAGCAGTGTTGATAAGGCAACCGTGATAGCAGCAACACAGGACTATGACCAGATTAAAACCTTCGAGCTCACGTCAGGCAGGTATTTTTCAGAAGCTGAATCGAATAACGGCAGCCCTGTGGCGCTCATTGGCGCTTCCATTGCAGAGAGCTTGTTTGGAGATGCGGAGCCGGTTGGAGAAGATATAACTATTCATGGGTTGAAGTTTAACGTGATCGGTGTTTTTAAAAAAGAAGGCAAGAGCGTAGTGGATAACAGCCTGGATGAAAATGCGCTCATCACACTTAACTATGCGCGCAACATAATAAACCTGCACTCAAATAACATTGACCCGTTCATTATGGCGCAGGCAAAGCCCGGCATTTCGTTGGATGAATTCAAGAGCGAGCTGATGGGTGCGTTTCGATCCATACGCAGCCTGCGCCCGGGGCAGGAAGATAATTTCTCGCTCAACGAATCCACACTATTATCGGACGGGCTTAACTCACTCTTCCGCGTAATTAATATTGGCGGATGGGTGATTGGCGGCTTCGCAATTTTAGTTGGCGGCTTCGGCATTGCAAACATTATGTTTGTGTCTGTGAAGGAGCGCACCGGGCAGATCGGCATACAAAAGGCGCTGGGTGCAAAGAATTATTTTATCCTACTGCAATTTCTGATTGAGGCTGTGGTACTTTGTTTATTTGGCGGCATCATCGGGCTGCTCATTGTGTATGGCTTAAGCTATGTTGCCATCAGCGCTCTCAATTTTAATCTCGTGCTCACCTCCGGCAACATCGTTCTTGGATTAATGATTTCCGCCGTCATCGGCATCATCTCCGGTTTTGTGCCTGCTTATAATGCTTCGCGGATGAGCCCGGTGGAAGCGATAAGAGCGAATTGAATGTTAGTTCAAAGTTCAAAGCTTTTCTGTTCAAGGTTTCTGTGCCGTCAGGGATTCCTTCCTGACGGTGAAGTAATATAGGAAGTGTAAGGTTGGGAAACCTGAGATCACAATAAGGTTCTCATTTATATAATAAAGATGAGTATATACCGAAGATAGTTAGATGTATTTCTTCTGCGATTGAGGTAAAACGATACAAAAATGAGTATTAACGCGCTGCCGGATGATATATACCGGTAAGGCATTAGTATGAATGAGTAACCCGTGAATATCATCCGGTAGCCGGTGAATATCATCGGGCAGGTGGCGAGTATTATCGGGCAAGTGGTGAGTATTAACGGGCAACTACTTCTTAGATAAATGTTGAGAAAATTGTATTAAAAGAAGGGTTTTATCAATTGGCGTAAGGAAATTCCTTCCTGACGGTGTAGTAGTAAGAAAGTGTTAGCCTCAGAAAACCTGACACCCAGAAAAGCGACAATTTGGGTTGCACCCGGTTTTATTAAGAATGAAAAATTGTTTACTATTGCAGCGTGGCTTAGCAATAAGTCATTCTTTATTTCTAACCCTGAACTATTAAAAAATAAACTTAGATGAAAAAAATTACTCTGCTCGTTGGCACATTGGTATATCTGTTCGTTTCCGCATTTTCAACAAGCGCCCAATGGATAAAGACAAGCGCGAATTGTGTGAGTGCCGTTGAATGTCTTGCCAGCAACGGGTCCACTATTTTTGCAGGAACGCTTGGTAACGGTATATACCGCTCGACAAACAACGGGCTCACCTGGGCGGCAGCTAATACAGGCTTGTCAACCGGTTTTCCTATATATTCAATAGCCGTAAGCGGATCAAATATTTTTGCAGCATCTTTTGGCAGCGGTGTTTATTTATCAACGGATAATGGAACCCATTGGGTGAGGGTTGATAGCGGACTAACGGGCCGCTTCATCGAATCAATAGCTATGAACGGAACCTATATTTATGCAGCAACAGGAGATCAGGGAGTGTTCAGATCAACTAATAACGGAGGCAAATGGATTCCGATTGATACCGGCTTAACAAGCACTTACTTGCTTTCATTAGCCGAAAGCGGAACCAACCTTTATGGAGCGTCCTATTATGGCGGCGTATATTTATCCACAGACAGTGGAAAGTTTTGGGGCTCCACTTCTTTGTCGGGTTCAATTATTAATTCATTTGCTGTGAGCGGCGCCAATGTTTTTGCAGCATCGCAAACCGGTGGAATGTTTTTTACAAGAGACACCGGAAAAAGCTGGGCTATCATTGATTCAGGCTTAACGAATACGGCTGTTTATGGAGTAGCAGCCAAAGGAACAGAAGTTTTAGCGGGAACGAACGGCAACGGCGTATTTGCATCACAAAATAACGGCGGCGAATGGGATCTGTTTGACAGCACAGGCTTAACAAATAAATTCATCACCTCATTAACCATTGATGTAGATACCATTTTTGCAGGCACATCTAACGGACAGGTATGGAAGCGTGCATTATCCGATGTGGCAGCATGCACGCCTTATATAGGCAATAACGATACTATCTTTTGCCAGGGAGGCTCTGCAACATTATCCGTTAGCGGCGGCGGCAATGGCTATGCCTGGAATACAGGAAGCACCACACAAAGCATTACCGTAACCTCCACAGGCAATTATTCCTGCGTTGTTTCCACCAATTGCGGATTCATAAAAACAAACACGGTTACAGTAACTGTAAACCCTGCGCCTTATGCAGCAATAACAGCAGACGGGCCGTTGGCCTTTTGCAAAGGAGATAGCGTGGACCTCACTGCCAGCATCGCAAACTCTTATCTGTGGAGCACAACCTCAACTTTGAATACGATTAAATTAAAAATTTCAAAAAGCGTTACCGTAACATTAACAGGCGCTAACGGTTGCAAATCAACAGCACATGTGAATGTAAGAGAAATTGTATCAGCCATTACCTCAGCACCTAAATCCGTAACCGTAATTGCTAACTGTTTTACAAATTTTACCATTAAAGATACAGCAGCTAATGCCACCTATCAATGGCAGGTAAACACCGGTTCAGGATTTAGCAATCTTTCCAACGCAGGAATATATAGCGGAGTAAATACAGATTCATTAGTCATAAGCAATGCCGACCTGGCTATGAACAGCTATAGCTATCTTTGTATTATCACCAATTTGGGTTGTAATGATACCTCTGCCGCAGCTACCCTCACTGTTAAGGCTGCAAAAGCAACATCACGAAGCGTTAGCCTGTGCGCAGGAGATAGTCTCACTGTGCTAACTCATACCTATGACATATCAGGAACTTATCTTGATACATTGCGATCCATGAACGGATGCGACAGCATCATTTATACAACTCACGTCGCTATTGATTCGATAATCAAGAATACTCAATCTGTGTCCATTTGTGCAGGAGCTAATCTGGTTGTTGGCAGTCATATCTATTCCGACACCACCAAATCAGGAACATATATTGATTCATTATTTAACGGACATGGCTGCGACAGCATTGTTACAACAAAATTGACCGTTCGTCCGGCAATTATGATTACGCAAAAAGACACCTTGTGTGCCGGAGACAGCCTGACTGTGCTGACTCATACATATACCGTATCCGGAACTTATATTGATACCTTGCAATCACTCAACGGATGCGACAGTATCATTTATACCACTCATCTTGTCCTTGACTCGATAATTAAACATTCGCAAACAATAACGATTTGTGCAGGAAACAGTTTTACAGTCGGTACACATACATATAATGCAACCGGAACATATATTGATTCATTGCAAAACGGAAGGGGATGCGACAGTATCGTTACTACGCACCTCGCTATTGATTCATTGATCAAGACTACTCAGACCATAACGCTTTGTAAAGGACTCAGCCTGGTGGTGGGTAATCATACCTATTCGGACACGACAAAGTCAGGCACCTATATTGATTCATTAAATAACCATAGAGGATGCGACAGTATCGTTACAACTAAACTCACCGTTCGGCCGGCCATTGTTGATTCGCAAACAGTTGTGCTTTGCGCAGGACAAAGTATCACAATAGGTATTAATACCCATGACACAACAGGAACATATAGCGATACACTAACAACAGGACAGGGATGTGATAGCATCGTTACAACCCACCTGACCATTCGCAACGTAATCACAGGCTCACAAACAGATACGCTCTGTGCAGGAGACAGCCTTACGGTAGGTATTCATACTTATCATTCTTCAGGAATCTATACTGATACATTGACATCTGGCAATGGATGTGACAGTATTCTAACCACCCATCTGACGATCAGTAATTTAATTACGGGTTCACAAACAGTTTCGCTCTGTGCAGGAAACAGCCTGACAGTGAATCACCATACCTATAACACATCAGGAACATATATTGATACACTAATATCGGCCACCGGATGCGACAGTATCCTTACTACTAACTTAGTCATTGATACACTAATCAATACTTCTCAGACTGTAACGCTCTGCGCAGGCGACAGTCTGGTAGTAGGCTCCCATATCCATAATGCAACAGGAACATATATTGATTCACTTGCAGCAGGAGTAGGATGCGACAGTATCGTGACCACTCAACTGACCATAAATGCAGATGTTAACATTGCAACTTCTGTAAGCGGCGATACCATCAAAGCAAGCGCTTCGGGAGCTAACTATCAATGGATTAATTGTAACGGCAATACAATAATAACAGGCAAAACGGGTCAAAGCTTTACTCCAACTGCAGACGGTAGTTATGCCGTGATAGTAACAGTAGGTCGGTGTTCGGATATATCCGCTTGTGTTCCCATAACGAATGTGGGAATAGTTGACAATACTTTAAATTATTCCATTACTGTCTATCCTAATCCTGCCACCAACCAGCTCACTATTCATACTTCATCTCCCCTCATCAACAAGGCGGTAACAGTTTCTGTCATGAATGTGCTGGGAAAAACGGTGCAGGAGGAAAAGCTGAAGTGGAGCAGCGATATAAGCATTAACATCAATAACCTTCCCGCAGGAATGTATTTTCTTCAATTGAAATCGGAAGGCGGAAGTGTTGTGAATAGGTTTGTGAAAGAGTAAGAGGCCTCACCCCTGCTCCCTCTCCAAAGGAGAGGGAGAGTAGTTTGATATTGCACAATCTCAAATTGTCAATTATTTTATTTTTCAATCTTTGTTGCAAGCGGTATTGCTTCGCCCATCATTTTGTTGAAGATAGCGTTTGCAGCATCCACTGTTTCAATGTCAGAGATGGAGAGCGTAAGCTTGTTTTTATCTTCTTTCATGCGGCAGCTTTTCTGGTTAGTTTGTACAAAGCGCAGAATGTTTGAAAACACTTCGCTCTTGTAAAAATGTGATGTGGGGTTGCTCACGAAGTAGCCGATGAGCCGCTGATTTTTTAAAACTATCTTTTCAAAGCCGAGCTTTTCCGCCATCCATCGAAGGCGGATGGTGTTGATGAGTTCTGTTGCCGGTTGCGGTAAGGGTCCGAAGCGATCGCGGAGCCTGTCGGCGTAGGCAGTGAGAGCGGTTTCATCTTCAATGCTGTCCAATTCTTTATAGAGCATTAAGCGCTCAGTAACGCTGTTTACATAATCAGTGGGGAGGAGAATTTCGAGATCGGTGTCTATCTGGCAATCCCTTACGAAAGGCTTGTTCTGTGCTTCTTCTTTGAAGAGTGTGGCAAAATCAGTTTCCTTTAATTCCTGAACTGCTTCGTCAAGAATCTTATGATACATCTCAAAACCTATTTCGGAAATAAAGCCGCTCTGCTCGCCGCCAAGCAGGTTGCCCGCTCCTCGAATATCGAGATCGCGCATGGCAACATTGAAACCTGAACCGAGATCGGAAAACTCTTCAATGGCTTTGAGGCGTTGCTTGGCTTCAGAGGTAAGCGTGGAGACGGGTGGCGCAAGAAGGTAACAAAATGCTTTTTTGTTAGAACGTCCCACTCTGCCACGCATCTGGTGCAGATCGCTTAGTCCGAAGTTCTGCGCCTGGTTGATAATGATGGTGTTCGCATTGGGAATATCAAGACCCGATTCAATGATGGTGGTGGAGACGAGCACTTCACATTCACCTTCAATAAAACTCAGCATCACTTCTTCCAGTTGGTCGCCATCCATTTGTCCGTGTCCGACTGCGACGTTTGCCTGCGGGCAAAGCTTTTTAATCATGTTGGCTATCTCGTGAATGTTCTGCACGCGGTTGTGAACAAAGAAGACCTGCCCGCCGCGTGAGATTTCGTAATCAATGGCTTCGCGGATGGTCTTTTCATCGAACGTATGTAACTCTGTAGTGACAGGATAACGGTTAGGCGGGGGTGTGTTTATGATGCTAAGGTCGCGTGCACCCATGAGCGAAAACTGCAACGTGCGCGGAATAGGCGTTGCTGTAAGTGTCAGTGTGTCAACATTTACGCGGATGGCTTTGAGCTTCTCCTTTGCAGCAACACCGAACTTCTGTTCCTCATCCACAATCATTAATCCAAGGTCTTTGAACCTAACATCCTTGCTTAGCAGCCTGTGCGTGCCGATGATGATGTCTATTTTTCCTTCTTCTAATTTCTTTAAGGACTCCTTTTGTTTTGCAGCGCTTTTGAAACGGTTGATGTAATCAATGCTGACAGGAAAATCCTTCAGCCTGTCGCGAAAAGTATTGTAATGCTGGAGGGCAAGGATAGTGGTAGGTACAAGCATGGCAACCTGCTTGTTATCCGTGACGGATTTAAAGGCAGCGCGAATAGCGATCTCTGTTTTACCAAAGCCTACATCGCCGCAGATGAGCCGGTCCATAGGATAATCCTTTTCCATATCCAGCTTCACATCGCGGGTTGACTTTACCTGGTCAGGAGTATCCTCGTATATAAAGCTCGCTTCAAGCTCGTTCTGCATATAGGTGTCAGGAGCAAAGGCAAAGCCTTTCTGCGCCCTTCGTTTCGCATACAATTGAATCAAATCCTTTGCAATGTCCTTTACTCTTTTCTTGGTCTTTTGCTTCAATGTTGCCCATGTAGCAGAGCCAAGCTTATGAAGTGATGGAACAGTTCCTTCTTTTCCTGTGTACTTTGCAATGCGATGCAGGGAATGAATGCTTACGTAGAGAATGTCGTTGTCTTTATATATCAATCGTACAACCTCTTGAGAGCCCCCCTGCCCCCCAAAGGGGGGTAAAAGCCCTCCCTTTGGGAGGGTTGGGTGGGCTATGGTTTCAAGCCCTGCATACCGTCCGATGCCATGATCAATGTGTGTTACAAAGTCGCCCGGCTTTAAGCTGTAAAGTTCCTTGATCGTAATAGCCTCGCTCTTGCTGTAATTTTTCTTCAGACGAAAACGATGGTACCGGTCAAATACCTGGTGGTCAGTATAACAGGCAATCTTGAGATCGTGGTCAATAAAGCCTTCATGCAAACCCATCAGCAAGGATGTGAATTCGACTTTACCTATCCCGTACGTACGGGATTTTTTCTCCAGGTCCTCAAAGATGGCATATAGCCTTTCAATCTGGCGCGCACTATCAGCAAGTATAATGTTCTTGTAGCCTTTGTTTTTATTCTCCTGCAGGTTGGTGATAAGCAGTGAAAATTTTTTGTTGAAGGATGGCTGCGGAGAAATATTGAATTGAAAAAAGTGCTGCCCACTCTGCCCCCCGAAAGGGAGAAGCATGCCTTGCCGCTGACCGCTTCCAAATTGAATAGTGGTAAATTTTTCTATGTGCTTTCTTACATCATCAGTGCTTTCAAATAAATTATTTGAGTTGTGATCTGTCCATATCCCCACTTCGGGGGGGAGGGGGGCTTCCTTGAACCAAATAGCTGTGTTAACCGGAATGAAACTAAAAAAGGAAGTGCGTTCTTCCGCTTGCAATTTTGTTTGAATATCAGGAAGAATAGTAATATGATTCATTGCCTGCACGCTTAATTGGGTAAGCGGATCGAATGTGCGGATGGATTCTACTTCCTCCCCAAAGAATTCCACACGGTAAGGAAGCTCATTGGCAAAAGAATATATATCCACAATGCCGCCGCGAACGGAGAACTCTCCTGCACCGATAACGAAATCAGTGTTTTCAAATTCATGGTGCATTAAAAACTCGGTGATAAATTCGATAGAAACCCTTTCACCAACGCGTAGCTCAATAGAGTTTCTTTCAAGATTTTTCCTGGTAACCACCTTTTCGGCAACCGCTTCCGGGTAACTGATGATGATTTGCCGCTTAGCTTCCCTGTTCAGGCGATTGAGCACTTCGGCACGCTGCAGCACATTCTCGCTGTCAGGCTCATCCACTTGGAAAGGTTTTTTATAAGAAGATGGAAATAAAAGAGCTGCATTTTCACCTAACAGGCTTTCTAAATTATTTTGAAAATAAGCAGCTTCTTCTTTATCGTTAAGAATAAAAAGCTGCGTGTTATTTGCATCCAGACACACAGCAGCGGACAATACAGCATCAGCAGAACCTGCCAATCCCCGCACCTGCAAACGATGGGGATAAGGTTCTCCTATTTTTGATCTTAGTGCAATAACATCAGGCCGGAAGCGGTATAGCCCCGGCAATTCATCTCTCGTCACAATCCCGAATTATGTTGCAAAAATCGGAATAAAATAAGCAATAAACGGAATTTTAAACCATTGATTGCATGAAATTCACAATTTTCTACCCCTCTTGCAAACAATTGTATTTAATTTTCATTCATTTTCCCTCGTTTCATTTAAAAACGATTCGACACTTCGGCGAAACGGATGTACATTTTGATGAAACGTTAGAGTACTTCGCCAGGGTGTCAGAGCATTTTGATGAAACGTTAGGGCATTTCAATAGAGCGTTAGAGCATTTCAACGAAACGTTAGAGCGTTTTTTAATGAAATGTGAAAAATTTGTGTTAAAATGATGGTTTTCTGGCAATTATATACTTGACTAACCCGATAAAATGACAGTTTTTTGCATTTTTAAAATAGCACTTTTTTTTGCTTTGGGGGCTTTGGATTCTTGATTTATAGGATGCTCAAAGGCGTTAATGGCACTAACAAAAGAAATTTAAAAGCCCTCCCAATGATCAAAAAGCATCCGAAGAATCTCAATTATCACGATCCCGACAGTCCCATAGGTTAAATAACTTGTCCAATCCTTCAGGCGATGTGTATTATAGTCCATTCTATTTTCGAGGCTTTCCTTCCGAAGGCGATCATTAATTTTATCTTCTAATACCTTCACGCATCCGCCATCTCTTAAAAATGCCTTCCCTCTTAAATTAACGCGAACTTCTATTGTTCGAGTAATATTGGGGGTATTTGGATTTGGATGGTCAACTTCCTCATGAATAAATCCATCCTTGCGAACATAAAAAATCATCTCGACCAATTCTGATTCATCTACCTTAAACTTTTGTTTATAATAATCTTGCATGACAAATCCATTTTTAGGTTTGTCATAATGCAATGGTTTAATTAATAATTCTTTTAGGAAATCGGTTAGTGTGTTTTCTAAACCTGATATATCTTCCATCTACTCAATTTTGTTCGCGGACGAAAGATAGAAAAAACTATTTCTTAGCTATTAAAGTTTTGTAAGATAAATAACCATTACTTTTTGCAATAACAGAATTAAGTTTCACTTGCCCTTTATCTTCCCTGTTATTGAACCTAAATTCAAATTCATCAAGGTATTTATCAAGGTGCTTAACGCTCATTTGGTGATACGTTCCTATATATCCTCTTTTGAAAATGCTCCAAAAGTTTTCGATTGTGTTTGTGTGAACCTTACCTCGTACATATTCGCCTGCGCTATGATTGACTGAAAAATGTTGATATGTATGTATTAAGGAATGATACGAAGTTGATGAATCGGTTATAATTGCTGAATTACTCTTAACATTTTCACGAATAATAGGCATTAACGTTTCATGTTTTGTATTGTCAACTACTTGAGTTCTTACCTGTTTTGTATTGCGACATACCATGCCGAATACTGGTTTCATTTGTTTTATTCCCCTTTTACTTGCGTGTCTATTGCTTTCCACGCCCCTTACGTATGTTTCGTCCATTTCTACAATAGTATTGCCAAATGGTGCTAAAAATGATTGTTGGCGAATTGCAAAGCGTATGCGATGTGCCATATACCAAGCTGACTTTTGAGTGATACCTAGGTCCTTTGATAACTGCAAACTGCTAATACCATTTGAATGTGCAGTAAGTAAATACATTCCCATAAACCATTTTTGTAAAGGAAGATGCGACCCTTCAAAGATTGTCCCAACGGTTACGGTAAATTGTTCCTTACAAGTTTTGCACTTAAACCTACGTCCATCAGCGAAAGAACATATTTCCTCGTTACCACAATGAGCGCAAACAGGTTTATTGTTCCAAAGTATTTCCTCTAAATACTTGCGACATTTTAAGTCTGTATTGTATTCGTTTGCTAATTCTAAAATTGAGTTAAAGTTTTTCATAGTGGTATTTTTACTTTTCCGTCTGCTACATCAGTTAATACTAAGCGAATAAAGTCGCTAAACTCCCGTCTATTCTCAACAGCAAGTTTGTAAAGTTTATTCTTTGTTTTAGTGTCAACACGCACACTAATCACATCATTTTTTTCTGTTACCTTTTTCATTATTTTGTAATTTAGATTACGATTGTAAATTATGACTACAAAAGTAAACATAATTTACACGACTTTGATACCCCTAAAGTGAAATTTCTTTGTGTTGATTATCAATAAGTTACGAATAGTGTAAGAAAAGCAGCATTAATCCGACCTTTGCTTTATGGCAATAAGCGATCAGATAGAACCAAATGATATTCTAACAAGAATGGATAAATTTAAGGTTTATGTCAGTGTTTTTTGGGAAGAGTTGCTTTTATTTTTTCCTTTAATTTATCACAGCAAACATCATAAGCGATACCTGTTTCGAGAGTTTTGCACTAATGGTGCTGGACAATGGCGCTTTTCATAAATCCAAGGGTTTAGTAGTACCAAAAAATATTATCCTGATTTTCCTGCCTCCTTATAGTCCGGAACTTAATCCAGCCGAAAAGGTGTGGTGGGTGATGAAACGAGAACTGGTCAATAAGACTTTTATAACCATGGAACAACTACAAGATCAAATCACTGTTATACTTCGTCAAAAGATCAATGTTGATGCTATAAAAACTCTT
>PLYJ01000031.1 GCA_003151745.1 Bacteroidota bacterium | reverse complement strand
TACACTTCTTATCAATGGTATGATAGCACAACACTCATTCCGGGCGCTACAGATACTTTCCTCGTTGTTACTCACGGCGGCAATTACAATGTAGCGGTGAACAATGAGTTCGGTTGCAAGATTTCAGTAGGTATTACTATCGCCAACAACGTAGGCATTAATGAGTTTTCTGATAACAATTATTTTACACTGTCTCCCAATCCGGCGTCTGATCAACTTCTTATTCATACTTCTTCCCGAATTACAGGGAAAGCCATAATTTCTATAATAAATGTGCTTGGGCAAATTATTGAGGAAGAAAAATTAAGGTGGAGCAATAATACGGGCATTAATATCAAAATGCTTTCAGCGGGTATTTATTTTCTCCAGATAAAAACGGAAAGCGGCTCAGCCGTGCAGAAATTTATTAAAGAATAAGAAATTGTTTATGCTGGCGGTCAGCCTCGGGAAACCTGCCGCCACAGAAATTCCTTTACTAAGGTTATTTTGCTTTAATTTCTGATTACATGCAAATGTTGCTCACCGAGCGGTGGCTTGGGTAGCTTTTACCGGACGAGCCAACCGTTACCACGCGGAAATAATAACGCACACCCGAAGATAAATTTTCAACAAGTAATTTTCTCTTTGTAGTAGTATCAATAATAATCCAGCTTGCTTCAATTTCAGGAGTCGTACTCATATATAACTGGTATGAGCGTGCATATTTTGCACTTTTCCATTCCACAAGAATTGTGCCCGGTTGATTGGTGAAGATGGCATCAATAATTTCTACTGCAAGGGGCAACGGGTTTTTTTCGCGCCCTCTGCGTTTATCCATATTTGCTGCTGCAATTATTATTGCTGCATTTGCATAATCATTATCTGCCAAGCCCTGCACATAGGCTCCTGCAGCATTCATCATTATATTCCATTTATAAACAGCTACTTTTAATTTTGCCTTATCCAGATCACTGCCCCCCACTGCTGAGTCAACGGCGCTTCTTAGATTATCATTTGTTGATTTAATAAAAGCCCTCGCAGGATTTGGATTAATAAACATTGGATTATCTAAACCCGCATAAACCTTCGATCCCATAACAAGTTTATCAAAAACTGTTTTGTTTCTCAAGCCGAGCTTCACTAATGTCCTGATTAAATTATTCATATATATTAAATTAGTTTTTCAGTTTAACTATACAGGCCATAAATGGTTTCAGCGATTTTATGCAAAATCTTGCAATTTTTATAAATCCACCGTTTTTTCTATCAAAAACGGCATGTTTTAATTTAAAATCCGGCGAATATTTATTTTAGCAAACTTGTTTTTCCCAAAACAAGGATGTTTTCTTTGAAGCAGGCATGATTATTTCAATGCAAGCGTACTTTTTTCAATACAAGCATGATTTCTTTGGAACAAGCATGTTGATGCTGAATCAGGTTTGATTTTTTAAATGCAAGTATGTTTTTATTAAAACTAATATGAACTTATATATACAAGTATGTTTATGTTAAAGCAAGCATGATATTTTAAATGCAAGAGTATTTTTCATAAAACAAGAATGTATTGTTTAGAACATGCTTGCTTTTGGAGTATTGCAACGGAATTATATGCTTTCCTTTATTATTTATAATAAGGTAATAAAAGTTCACACCTTGAACTATTATTTTTTTATCAAGGTTAAATGCAAATGAAAAAACAACCTTAGTAAAAAAACAATAGACCAAAAATTACAACCTTATTACTTTATTGTCAATGATGTGTAACTAAATTTGATGCTATATTGCAAACTAAGCCCCGAAAAGTAATGTCATTAAGTTAAGAAATTAAAATAAAGTAAATCAAGTTATTATAAATACAAAACCTTAGTAAAATTATCTGATTTATAAAACCACAACCCTATTACCCCTTGATTGTTTCAGCAAACAAGTCAGTAATTGATATACTATTTTCTTAATAGCTGGTTATCTTCTTCAATGCTTCTTCAAACCTTTTCTTAGGGAGGAAGTTCCATTCCAGTTCCACGTTCATTGGTACGGGAGTATCAAGCGATGCGCAACGAATGACGGGTACATCTAAATAATCAAAACAATGTTCGCTGATGTGGGCTGCTATCTCTCCTCCGATGCCGCCGGTATAGGTGTCTTCATGCAAGATGATGATTCTTCCTGTTTTGCGCACAGAATTTTCAACACATTCTTTATCCCAGGGAAGCAAGGTGCGCAGATCAATGAGGTCAGCGGAAATGTTTTTGTTCTTGTCTAAAGTTTCCATTGCCCAATGCACGCCGAAGCCATAAGTAACAATGGTTATAGCATTACCCTCACGAACTAATCTTGCTTTTCCAATTTCTGTGGTGTAATAATCATCGTACACTTCTTCGCTGATGCTTCTATATAAAGCCTTGTGTTCAAAAAACATGACAGGGTTTGGATCTTCAATGCTCGCAATGAGCAAACCCTTGGCATCAGAAGGGAATGCGGGATAAACCACTTTTAATCCGGGCGTATGGACAAACCATGCTTCATTGCTTTGCGAGTGAAAAGGCCCTGCATTAACGCCTGCGCCGGTGGGCATCCGCACAACAACATCTGCATTTTGCCCCCAACGATAATGACTTTTAGCAAGATTGTTAACAACCTGGTTGAATCCGCAGGTCACGAAATCGGCAAACTGCATTTCGACAATGGCTTTCATACCGTTTATGGATAACCCAAAGCCCGCACCAATAATGGCGGACTCGCACAGAGGAGTATTGCGCACCCGCTCTCTGCCAAACTCTTTTACAAAACCTTCTGTTGCTTTGAATACACCGCCATACTCAGCAATGTCCTGCCCCATGATGATAATATTATCATGCTGCTGCATGGCTTGTTTCATCCCATCTCTGATAGCATCTATATATCTTTTATCAGTTTTCTTTTCCGAAGAAGGTTTAATGATGGCAGGAGCAGCATTATCGTATATATCATTCAATTCAACAGTTGAATCAGGATGCGGATTGGCTTCTGCAAACGTGATTTCTAATCCTTTTTCAATTTCCTGTTTTATTTCTTTTCTTGTTGCAGCGATGGACACTTCATCAATAATTTTTTCTTTCAGCAGGAAGTTTTCATAATTGTTTACGGGGTCTTTCTTTGCCCACTCATCAAACAAATGCTGCGGTACGTATTTAGTTCCCGATGCTTCTTCATGTCCTCTCATCCTGAAAGTCATGCATTCCAAAAGAACCGGGCGTGGTTTCTCACGGATTGATTCAGCAAGGGATTGAATAGTTTTATATGTTTCCAGAATATTGTTTCCGTCTATCTGAACACCTTCTATACCATAACCAATTGCTTTGTCAATAAACTGCTTCATGCGGAATTGCTCGCTACTGGGCGTTGACAAGCCATACCCATTGTTTTCAATAATGAAGATGACAGGCAAATCCCATACAGCAGCCACATTCACGCTTTCGTGAAAATCTCCTTCACTGGTGCCGCCATCGCCGGTAAAGACTGCTGTTGCTTTTTTATTCTTCTTCAATAAATCTCCTAATGCAATTCCATCAGCCACTCCCATCTGCGGACCAAGATGGGAGATCATGCCAATGATCTTATATTCCTGCGTACCAAAATGAAAAGAACGGTCTCTTCCTTTTGTAAATCCTCCAACCTTTCCCTGCCATTGTGAAAACAACCTGTTCAACGGGATTTTTCTCGTTGTGAATATACCAAGGTTGCGATGCATGGGTAAGATGTATTCATCGGGGTTCATGGCAAGACCGCAACCAACGGAGATTGCTTCCTGCCCGATGCCGGAAAACCATTTTGAAATTTTCCCCTGCCGAAGTAGCAGAAGCATTTTCTCTTCTATCAGCCTGGGCTTAAGAAGCTCCTTGTATAGAGTAACCAGCATTTGATGGCTGATGCCGGATTTATCAAAAGTCATTTTTAATTAGTTGTTAGTTGTTAGTTGTCAGTAGTTAGCAATGAGTAAGGATTTTCTAACTACTAACTACTCCCAGCTAACTACTAATTCCACAAAGATTGAAAAAATGCCCGTATCTTTGTAAAGTAAATCAAATGTAAATGAACATCCAGCTTGTTATCGGCATATTATTTTTAGCGGGGGCGTTGTTCTTTCTTGGAAGAAGAACTTACCGCAGTATGTCTGGCAAAGGAAATCACGGTTCATGTGCCGATTGCAGCCCTGTTGAAAAAACGAAACAGGAGAAAGTGACCAATTGAGGTCGTAAAGGATTAAAAATAAAAAAGGAGCCAATATGATTGACTCCTTTTCCTTTCACGTACGAAATGAATTACATTTTCTTTGCAGTATCCATCGCCATTTTGGATGAATCACCACCCATCTTATGAGTTGTGTCAGCAGACATTTTATTAAGCATCGAATCAGCCTTAGCTGCAGATGCGGCTGAGGCAGCAGAATCTCTTGCAGCAGCAGCATCACTCCTGGTTTCAGAACCACCACAGGATGCCAATGAGAGCATACCTGCAATGAAGAGAAGGGAAAATAATTTTTTCATTTGATTTATTTTATAAGTGAATTAAATTAGACTAATTTAAACAAACTTAGTGCCTTATAGTTTCAATTCATTTCCATTATTTGGGAAGAAATTTACCTGTCTGCAGGGCATAAGCCGCATTAAGTTTAAGAGGTAATGATTCTTCTTACCTGATGCCAAAACGAAAAGGGGCTTTGAGGCCCCTTCTGTTAACAAAAATTACTTACGCCAGGCATTCAAATGCTACCCGGACGATTGTAATTTTTACTTAGCTTTTTTAGCTGCTTTTGTAGCTTTTTTGCTTTCTGTTTTGGCAGTCTTTGTAGACGCCTTAGAAGCAGCTTCAGCTGAATCAGCAGCAGCCTTAGCAGCAACATTAGCTAATGAATCAGCAGTAGCTTTTGCCTGTGCCTGAGCGGCAACAGCAGCGGTTGAATCAGCTACAACTTTTGCAATTGAATCCTGACGCATTTTTTCCGCCTTTTCTTGTTCTTCTTTGCTTGGGCCGCAAGCAACGAGGCTAAACATAGCGGCAATAGCAAGTAACGATAATAATTTTTTCATTTTTAGAGTAGTTTTTTAAATTTCGGGGCAAATGTATAGTAATTTATTAACAAAATACGTTTTTAGTGTTTTTCTGATACTGTTTTCCCGCATAATCACAAAAACTTCATGTTGCGGGGAATGGCAAATGATTGATTGAAAGGAATGCTTTCCCATTAATAAAAATGGTATTTTTCTTTTTCGTTACGTTTTTCTATATTTGCAAATGACTCTGTTAAGGAGCCTTATTAAATAGATAAGAATTTCATTAGCGCCAACTTTGTGGAATGCATTTCTTAATCTTTAAACAAGTAGTTAAATGAAAAGAAAAATACTCCATGCTGCTACAATTGCTCTTATAGGTTGCGGAGTAGTATTATTGAATGGGTGTAATAAAAAGGATACTACTCCCCCGGTAGTTACCATTAACGGGGCTTCAACAGTTCATGTTTCGCTCAATTCCAGATATTATGATCAGGGCGCTTCTGCTACTGATAAGGTGGATTTAACGGATGAGGTTGCGACGGATTATAGTGGCACGAACCCTAATGTAAATCTCGCAGGCACATATATTATACACTACTCCGCCGTTGATAATGCAGGTAATACAGGTACGGCGATGAGAACAGTGATTGTTGCGAATGACGCTCAAAACATTGCAGGCACATATAATGTAACGGATAATATAGTTGGAAATAATACGGGAAACACAGGCTCTTATACATATACTGTAAGCGTTACCCCTTCCGCTACCCTCAATAACCAATTACTTTTAAATAATTTTAGCAGTTTAGGAGCAACTGTAACAGTTACAGCCATTGTTGTAGGAGATACCACCATTACTATTGCTCCTGCAGGTCAGAGACCTTCGGGAATGAGGATTTCCGGAACAATAGATGGGAACGGAACCATCGGACCAAGCAACAATATTACAGGTTTCAATTATACTGTGGTTTATAATGTCGGCAGCGATAACGGAGTTTCTGTTTGGACAAAACAATAATTCAATAATTAGTTAATTAAAAGAGATGCGTATCCAGGCATCTCTTTTTTTTTATCATATATAAGATATATGACATAAATGAAAAAGAAAATTCTTTTTGTTATCAATCAAAAGTCAGGAGTAAAAGGAAAAACGGATTTCCCTGCCCTTATTGATTCGTGCATTGATAAAAACACAATTGACAGCGAAATTGCTTTCACCAAGGCGCCTAAGCATGGTACTCAGTTGAGCCGGGAAGCGGCTTCTAAAGGGTATGATGTAGTTGTAGCGGTTGGTGGTGATGGTTCTGTGAATGAAGTTGCAAAAGGACTGATGGGATTTGAAACAGCGTTGGGTTTTATTCCAACCGGTTCAGGCAATGGCATGGCAAGGCACATGAAGATTCCGATGGATTATAAGAAAGCGTTAGAAGTAATTAATACAGGAAGGGAGGTGAGAATTGATACCTTCAAGGTGAACGATGAATTTTGCATTGGCACTTTTGGTGTCGGGTTTGACGGGCATGTGGCGCATCTGTTTGCAAATTCTTCTAAACGCGGCTTCGTCTCGTACATTAAAATTGTTTTGTCGGAGTTCTATAAGTATAAACCCACCAGGTATGAAATGAAGATTGACGGAGAAGATTTCTCGAAAGAATGTTTCCTGCTCACGTTTGCCAATTCATCGCAATTTGGAAACAATGCAGTAATAGCCCCATTTGCAGAGGTACAGGATGGTATTCTTGATATCTCCATGGTTCGTCAGTTTCCTCTTATTTCTGCCCCTATGCTTCTATTCAGGCTGATGAACGAGACCATTCATAAGTCCCGCTTTTTCAATATGAAAAGAGCGAAAGAAATAATTGTTAAAAATAATACTGAACTTCAAGGACATATTGACGGAGAACCTGTTACTTTTGCTACCGATCTTCAAATAAAAATAGTTCCTTCATCGTTAAATGTTTTAGTACCTAATACCTGATACAAGATGATTGTCAGAAAAGATTTTAAAAGTTTTATGCGGGGCTTTGTCTATGCGGGCAAAGGCTTGTGGGAAGCTGTGCAAACGCAGTTCAACATCCGTTTTCATTTTTTTGCAACCATCGTAGTTATAGCTATGTCATTTTATTTCAAGCTTAATTCTACAGAATGGTGTTTTATCATTCTCAGCATCTCCATGGTGCTGACAGCTGAACTTCTTAATACAGCTATTGAATATTTAACAGATTTTGTTTCTCCTGAACACAACCTTATTGCAGGCAAAGTAAAGGACATTGCTTCTGCAGCAGTGTTTATCACAGCCCTTTGCTCCGCCATTATCGGACTGATCATTTTTATTCCTTATTTACTCCCTGCAATGTTTCAGAATGTCAAATAAGAATAAATTTAAAAGCGGAGTTGTTTACTCCACCAATCCTCATTTCACTTACTCCGAAGAACACAAACCTTCTTCTTCTACCTTGCCACCGCAGCAACAAAACCTTCGCATTTTTCTTGACAGAAAGAACAGGGGAGGGAAGATGGTGACGCTTATAATAGGCTTCATCGGCACAACAGATGATCTTGAAAAGCTGGGCAAAGAATTAAAAAGCAAGTGCGGTACAGGAGGGGCTGTAAAAGAAGGTGAGATTTTAATTCAAGGTGATTTTAGAGATAAGATACTGAAGATGCTTATTGACGGGGGGTATAAGGCGAAGAAAGCAGGGGGATAAAAATGCGAAAAGTTTTATACTTGCGCTTACTTCACTAATTTTTTATGACGCCTCAAAAAAACAGTTTTTTTAATTTTATTTTTTGTTGAAATACCCCTTCGTTTACGAAGTTGTGTTTTAGCAGGTTTAGCAGGAAGCTTTCCTGTTCTTTTGTAATTTGTTATAATCTCGCTAATCATTTGTTTGTCTTGCTCCGTTAAAACGGAAGGGCCAACTACTAAGTCAATGCCTTTTGGTTCTCTTATTAATCCCATAATTTTGAACTTTAAATTTGAAAATACTTTTGAATTAATTTTAATGCTGCTTGCGGAAAGATTACCATTCTGCCTCCGCCAATATGAACTGCACCAAGAGTTTTTTCATAATGCTCAACCAATTGAGTTTTGGATTGAAAGGAGACAAATCCTTCATACCCTTTGTCCCACGATTGCTTACAAGTAAATGCGAACAAATTTCCCGGAACACCCTCGTAAAGTTTATTTTTACCAAAATTAAATGGAGCAGTTTCTACCAGGTGTAAATAGAAATGGTTGCTATAATCACTTATGCTCAAAAGTCCCTGGATAATATCGCGATTCTCTCTAATTGTCAGTTTATATACATTGCGATCGGTCATTTTAAATTCAGCGCTCCAATTAAATTTCCAGCCATTTTTCTTTGAAGCGATTTTTAGATCCACTTTATTTACTTCGCTTACCTCGGTCAAAAAACTGTCGCCGGAAATAGTATTTAATATGCTGTTTGTCAGCTTATCAATACGAATATCCAAGTGATATTTTGGTGCCCTCTTCACTTTTCAAAGATACGAAAAATGTCTGTAACTATTTGTCTCTGACCGTCCACGAGGTTTCAGTGTGAGACCACTATCCCGACAGGTTACATCCCACACTACAATCCCGCACGTGCGGGACTGTATGCGAGATCCGCACGTACAGTGGTGAGAGCGTCCCCCTGCTTGTTAACTCAAGCAGGGCGCGCTACTCATATCTTTGTAAGGTTAAA
>PLYJ01000038.1 GCA_003151745.1 Bacteroidota bacterium | reverse complement strand
GTCAGGTTTCGAACACTAATGATTTTCAATCCTGCATTTCTAAAAAGCTGCAACACGGAAAAATTCGTGTTGTTTAAATCAAAGCAACTTCAACAACCCTCATTCCCACCCTCCAATCAAAAACCACCACAAAATCTCCATCCATTTTCCATAACACAAATCATTATCCCCCATTTCAACACAAAAACGCATAAACAGCATCAAAAGCACTGATGAACACGGCGTGTCAATCAGCTGACACAACGTGTCATGATACTGACACGGTCTGTCATGATGCTGACAAACTTTGTCATGATGCAAACACAGTGTGTCATGAGGTTGACAAACTTTGTCATGATCACAACACATTGTGTTATGATGCAAACAAACTTTGTTATGAGATGAACACATTGTGTCATGATACAAACAAACTTTGTTATGAAGCTGACACGTTGTGTCAGCTAATCAACAAACTGTGTCATGAGATGAACACGTTGTGTTGTGAGATCAACAAACCATGATGTGAAGCTGACAGATTGTGTTGTGAAACTGATTTACAGTGGAAACGAACTACATCGAAGCCCTGTCATGACGGTTAACCTGAAGGAGTACCCTCTGAAGCGCGGTTAGGATCTTTCAATATTAATCTTAACGAAGTATCTTTTGTAAGATAATTCCATGCCCAATTAATAAGAATGATTAATTTGTTGCGGACGCTTAATATTAACATGAGGTGCAGAAACATCCAGATGAACCAAGCAAAATATCCATCGAACTTAATGAACGGCAAATCCACCACGGCTTTGTTCTTGCCGATGGTTGCCATGGTGCCGAGGTTGGTATATTCATATTGCTTTAACGGCTTGCTTAATGCAAGTGCTTTGAAATTCCTTGCCAGGTTCTTCGCCTGGTTGATAGCAACATTGGCAAGCTGCGGATGACCTTTGGGATACTTGGTTGTTTCCATGTAAGCAATATCACCGATGGCATATATATTTGAATAGCCCTGTATTAAATTACACCTGTCCACAATGAAGCGTTTATTGGCAACAATTATTTTTTCATCAATGCCTTTGAGAATATTTCCTGTCACTCCTGCCGTCCAGATGACCTGTTTGCTTTTTATTGTTTCCCCGTTATTTAAGGTGATTGTTTTGCCATCGTAATCTTTTACAATCACCTTGGTTTTAACTTCTACGCCCATTTTTTTTAAATAATTCTCAGAAGCCTTTTTTGCCAGGTCGCTCATGCTGTTGAGTGTATGATCGCTTCCTTCAAGTAAAATAATTTTAAGCCGTTTAAAATCAATTAACGGGAAATCTTTAGGCAGAATGTGATTTCTTATTTCGGCAAACGAACCGGCTAACTCAACGCCGGTAGGACCCGCGCCAACGATTACAATATTCAGGAGATATTCTTTTTCATCTTCATTCGCAGATAAAAGATCTTCGAAGCTTTGAAGAATGTGGTTTCTTATTTTGATGCCGTCATAAGTTGTCTTTAAGCTATAAGCGTATTTTTCCACGCTGTGATTGCCGAAAAAATTGGTTTTACAACCGCTTGCAATCACGAGGTAATCATACGTGAAGCTTCCAATGGTTGTGTTGATGCTGTTTGCGGTGGCATCCACACTCAACACTTCCGTCATCCTGATCTGCGTATTTTTTCTTTTTTGAAAAACTTTACGCAACGGAAATGAAATGCTGCTTGGTTCTAATTGCGACGTTGCAACCTGGTAAAACAAAGGCTGAAACTGATGGTAGTTGAGCTTGTCAATCAGTAACAGATCAAATAAATTTTCATCGAGCTTCTTTGTGAATGAAATGCCTGCAAAGCCGCCACCGACGAGGATAATTTTTTTCCTGTTCATGGTTTGTTCTGTTGCTTGTTCAGCACAGAATCCGAAACGGATACGCTCAAAACGACATTGCTTGCAGCTTTATCGTCAATGAACCAGTGTATTTCTCCTTGTTCCGGTTTTATTAATTGAGCGGGATATGTGTCCGGCTGGTAAGCGCCTGTAAGCACCTTTTCAAGAACCTCTGATTTTTCTATCCCCGTTACGAGGAAAAGAATTTGTCGTGCCTTATTAATGAGTGGTGCCGTGAAAGTGATTCGGTGCTTAACATCGGCTGCATGATCCTTTACTACCACATCCTTTACCCATCGCACCTGTTCATGAAGCACAGGCGTTTTCGGAAAAAGCGACGCAGTGTGGCCATTGTCTCCAAGCCCAAGAAGGATAAGGTCAAAACAAGGTTCGTCCTTTCCAAAGAAATCGCGTAGCGTCTGCTCATACTTTTCTGCTGCTTCTGCAGGCGGCAGTTCCACAGGCATCGGGGAAATATTGGACGAGGGGATTGGTATTTTTTTCAGCAGCGTGTCACTTGCCATGTGTGCATTATTTCGTTCATCGTCCATCGGCACGCAACGTTCATCACCCCAAAAGACGAATGTATTTTTCCATGATGGCAGCTTGCTGAATGGCTTCTCAGCTAAAAGAGCGTAAAGCTTTTTGGGTGTGTTTCCCCCGGAAAGGCTTAAAACAAAACGGCCTCTTTCCTTGACTGCTTTTTCTGCCAGGTCGGCAATTAATTGCGCGGCAGCTTCATTGAGCGATTCATCCGTCTTATATATGGTTATTATATTTTTTTTATTTCTAAGCATTATTTAGGATTAAGGTAATTAGGGTAATTAAGGTGATTAAGGCGCTACCCAATTACCTCAATTACCTTTTCACTCTTCTTTATCCTGCGGCATTACGATCCAATTATGTCCGTCTCTTGCAATGAGCGCCTCTGCATCTTCAGGCCCCTGCATGCCTGCAGCGTAATTGGGAAAGTTGACCGAAGGATTCATTTCCCAGGAGTTGATGATAGGCATAAGTATGTCCCATGCGGCTTCTACCTGGTCAGCGCGCATAAACAATGTTGAGTCGCCCTGCATCACGTCGAGCAGCAAAGTCTCATACGCTTCCGGAGTATTTGAAGCATTGCCGTCACCGTAGTTGAAAGTCATATCCACAGGATGCAGGAGCATTTCAAGCCCGGGACGTTTTGCCTGGAAGCGCAGCCGTATTCCCATGTAAGGTTGTATATTCATTACAAGCCTGTTCGGACGCCAGTTGCCTGTGGCCTCCTGCGGGAAAGACTGGTGCGGAACCGGTCTGAATTGTATGTTGATGACTGTAATCGTTTCATTCATGCGCTTGCCGGTGCGGAGATAGAAAGGTACATCCTGCCAACGCCAGTTGTCAAGAAAAAATTTAATGGCAACAAATGTTTCTTTGTTTGAATCTTTGGCCACGTCCGGCTCCTGCCTGTATCCCTTTACTTTTTTACCTTCCATCCAACCGGGACCATATTGTCCGCGAACGGCAAACTGATTAATTTCTTCATACTTAAACTTCCTTAAAGCATTCAACACATCTACTTTTCTGTTGCGTACTTCATCGGCATTAAAGGAAACGGGGGGCTCCATGGCAATGAGGCAGAGCAGTTGCAGGATGTGGTTTTGTATCATATCACGTAACGCACCGGCGGTTTCATAATAATTCCCCCTGTTCTCAATACCGATCTGTTCTGAAACAGTGATCTGTACATTATCTATATAGTTACGATTCCAAATGGGCTCAAACAACACATTGGCAAAACGAAAGGCTAAAATATTCTGCACTGTTTCCTTGCCGAGATAATGATCCAGGCGGTAAATCTGGCATTCATCATACATTTTATGAAGGAGGTTGTTCAAACGCTTTGCACTTTCCAGGTCGTGCCCAAAGGGTTTCTCTATCACGATACGGCTTGTCTTTTTATCTTTAGCCATACCCGTTTTACCAATCTTCGTAGCAATCTGCTCAAAAAACATGGGAGGCACTGCTAAGTAGAAAATACGGTTAGTGGGCGTGTTCCATTTTTTTTCGAGCAGCTTTATTTGTTTATCTACATATTCATAAGTGGCGTTTTCAGTAAATTCTCCTTTATAATAAGTTAGATATTTAGCGAAGGCATCCCATTCCTTCTTATTAGCTTTTCCTTTGCGGGAGAACTTGTCCACTCCCTCGTGCAAATGTTTGTGAAATTGCTTTTCGTTTATATCCGTATGACCGATACATAACACAGAGAATTTCTCCGGTGTCCTGCCATCTAAATACAAGTTATATAGAGCGGGTATTAATTTGCGCCACGTAAGGTCTCCGGTAGCACCGAAGAGAGCAATGACAGTAGGTTCAACTTTTATGAATGATTCCATTTTTTACGATTGCTTTTGATTCCATTGTGTGTGAAAGGTGCCTTTCCTGTCAATGCGCTCATAGGTGTGTGCACCGAAGTAATCGCGTTGTGCCTGTAAAAGGTTGGCAGGCAGCCAGCCGCTGCGGTAGCTGTCGTAATATGACAGAGAAGACATGAACGCAGGTAAAGGAATTCCTGTATCAACACCGGTGTGTACTATTTGCCGAATATCTTTTTGCGATTCACTTAACTTTTTGATGAAAATTCCACTTAGCATTAAATTTGATAAATCCGGTTGTGCTATATATGCAGCACGAATGTCCTCCAGCAGTGATGCCCTGATGATGCAACCGCCCCGCCAGATGGAGGCGATATCACTGAGACGGAGTTCATACTTATATTCTTTCGATGCTTCATGCAACAGCGCCATTCCTTGTGTATAGGCTGTTATCATTGAAAAGTAAAGCGCGCGTTCCAATGTATTGATCAGATCTTTTTTATCTCCGCTGAATTTCACTTCAGATGCTTTGACCAGTTGCTGGAATGCCTGCCGGTCATCTTTGAAAGCAGAAAGATCGCGCATGGAAACAGCAGTGTCAATAACGGGAACCGGTATTTGCAACGCCATCGCATCTTCCGAAGTCCAGGCACCGGTTCCTTTTTGGTGTGCGCTGTCGAGGATCATATCTACCAGGCGGTTGCTTGTCAGATTATCTTGTTGCTTAAAAATATCAGCAGTGATGGAGATGAGATACGATTGAAGCATTCCTTCATTCCATTTGGAAAAAGTCTCATGCAACTGATCGTTATTCATTCCAGCGCCCACTTTCAATAAATGATAAGCTTCTGAAATGAGTTGCATCAATGCATATTCAATACCGTTATGCACCATCTTTACATAATGCCCTGCTGATCCGGGGCCAAGAAATCTTACGCAAGGCACACCGTTTACTTTTGTGGAAACTGCTTCAAGCATTGGTCTTATAAGTTTATATGCTTCTTTCGATCCTCCCGGCATGATGCTGGGGCCAAAGCGCGCACCGTATTCACCGCCTGACACACCCACACCCATGAAGTTAATATTTTCCTTTGCAAGCTTCTCAAGACGAATATTTGTATCCGTATAATGAGAATTGCCGCAATCCATAATCAGATCATCTTTGGATAGCATGGGCTTTAATTCATTGATGACGCTATCCACAGGAGGTCCTGCAGGCACTAATAATAGAATAACACGAGGTTGCTTTAGCGCAGCTATAAATTCTTTTACATCAGAAGTGCTGTAGACTTTATACTCGCTTTTCTTTTCTGTCTTTAGTGCTTCCACCTTCGTCGTATCCTTATCTAATCCTGCCACTGCAAAACCATGATCGCACATGTTATATACAAGATTGCGACCCATCGTGCCTAAGCCGATCATTCCGTAATCATACTTCTGTTCTTCCATTTCTTATTTCATTTTAATGCTTTTCATATAGGCTTTTGCAGCTTCCACTCCCTGAAAATGATAGCTACGAATATGAAGCGTTCGTGCTACTTCCACGAACATGAGCCTGTCATCTATATAAAGAATGTTAGCAAGAGGGGTTTGCGCAATGTCACAAGCCATGCGAAAAATATCAGCATCAGGCTTGCGCAGGTGCACATAGCAGGAAGATACAAAGCCATTGAACAATTGATCCAGCTTATATTTCTTTATTCTAAATTCATTGATTTCACGCGCTTCATTACTCACTGCTATTATCTTTAACTGATGTTTTTTCTTCAGCGATGTGAAGAATTCCATTGAACCTTTTATAGGCTGTGATTGCTCAAACATAAATGCTTTGAACGCATCTCTTGAAAACTTTCTTTTCGAATAAAATATAGTCCTGGTCAAATATTCATCTATGGACAACTTCCCTGATTCGTATGTATCGAATGTAAGGTGATGACGTTCATTTATTTCTTTCTCTTCATTTTCCAGCTTAAAACGTACCGTTGCACGATGGCGAGCACTATGATCCCATCCATTAGTTAGCAGCACACCGCCTATATCTAAAAACAATGTTGTGACTTTATTTTCCTTCATATTTACTTATTTAATTCACTTCCCTTTTCCTGTTTTGACTAATTGCCATAATTCTTCAAGCCCTTTGTCAATGTCTTTTCCTAAATTAATACGAATTACTCTTCGCCCTTTATCACTCAACGATTTAAAATCTCCCAGCGCCTGTGCGTGATGCAAAGTCGCGAATCCAAACTTTTCTCCCGGGATGGGCAACTCCTCGTGCTCATCACCGGTAAGTAATATATATAATCCAGTATCAGGGCCGCCTTTATGTAACTGCCCTGTTGAATGCAGGTATCGCGGACCATGTAGTAGGGTAGTGGCTACTTTTAAATGATCCCTCATTTGCATTCTCCATGATTGTAGAACTTTTGTGCGCTTATCCGTTTTCAGAAAATAAGGCAGCATTGCGATGTAATCACCAGGCCGAACCAATGCCGCAAATGCTTTGACGAAAGCGCCTGTTGACGCATGTTTATTACCTGCCAGCTGCTGTGCATTTCCTCCTGTATAAATTGAAAGATCACCCTTTTCTAATGCAGGCGAAGATTTCTCGAACGCACCTTTTTGTTGCCATTGTTCAAGTATTCTTTCTGTATTCTTTTTGCTTTCGGCAACGTTTGGCTCATCGAAAGGATTGATGCCAATGACCATTCCTGCAATGGCGGTTGCAACTTCCCAGCGATAATATTCTCCGCCTAAGGCTATTTTATTTGGTATGGCGATTCTCACCACAGGATGACCTGCCTTTTCGAGTGCTAAAAGCTTTTTATTGTTCACGGTGTTATCATCTGTAGCTAAATATATATGTGCAAACACACGATCCTTACCATATACATCAGGATTTCCTAATTGCTCTCCGTTTATCGGTATAATGCCTTTGCCTTCTTTCCCGGTGCTCTCCGCAATTAACTGTTCTGCCCAGAAACCATAAGACCATATAGACGAAGAAAGAACAAACGTAATTTTATCTCTTCCTAGCTTTTGAGCCATGCCTAGCAAGCCACCAAGGCTGATGCCGGGATTAGATGCAGTTGGTACAAAAGGATCACAGTTGTGTTCCATTTGCTCAGCATTTAACAAAAGCGCTTTGATATCGATTCCCATCAATGCCATTGGCACCAACCCGAAATCAGACAACACAGAATAACGCCCTCCTACATCACCGGGATTGACGAACACTTTTCTGAATTTATTTTCTTCTGATGTTTTTACCAACGGAGTGCCTGCATCGGTAATCGAAATAAAATTATTTCCCGGATTGCTTTTTCCTTTCTTTTTTAACTGATCGTAAAAATATTTGAAAAAGCTCAGGGTTTCCTTCGTAGCTCCCGATTTACTTGCGGCAATAAAAAGTGTTTTCTCAATCTCAATCTGTTTTTCTATATCATGTATAGCAGCAGGATCAGTATTATCAAGTACGAGCAACTGCAAATATCCTTTGCTCACAGCGAATGTTTCACGTGCCACCTCCGAACATAAGCTGCTGCCACCCATGCCGAGCAGCACAGCATATTTATATCCTTCCTGCTTTACCTGTTTTGAAAATGCTACGGTCTCGTCTGATTTTTCTATAAAGCTTTCAAGAAACGTTAGCCACCCAAGGCGATTGTTAATTGATTTCACCTGATCGGGATCGTCTTTCCATAAATGCGGATCTTCAGCAAATAGCCTTCTGCCTGCCTGCTTTTCATCCAATGCGGCATGCAGAGTACTAAGCTCGCTTTTTGATGAATCGAAACTTATCTGTTGTGTGCTGGCTTGCTTGCCCAACATGTCTGCCTTTTTCTTAGCTAAGTTGGAAAGCAGCTTATTGTATGCTTCTATAAATTTCTGAACTCCTTCGTTCTCCAATTGCTGAGTTACGAATGCAATATCAATATCGAATTCTTTAAGACGATCAAACAATTGGCTAGCTTCATCAAGATTTTCCTCTATGGAGTTTTTTCTCAATTGTCCATGATCTGCCAGTGCATCAATCGTTTCATCAGGCAATGTATTCACTGTATCAGGACCGATCAATGTTTCTACATAACGAAGGTCGGCGTACAACGGATTTTTGTTGCTCGTGCTTGCCCACAAAGGTCGCTGCACATGAGCGCCTTTGGCTTCCAGTTTTTTCCATGAAGCACTGCTGAACAGTTCCTTGAATCGCTGATAAGCAATGCGTGCGCTGGCAATGCCCGCTTTTCCGAAAAGAGAAGACGGCAAATGAACAATATCTCCTGTCAAGCCGTTTGCAGGAATAAGATGATGACCAAGCAGTTGATCCGTAAGCACATCAATCCTGCTAAGGAAGAAGCTGGCAACTGAGATTACATTATTGACTGGCTTACCTTTTGCAGCGCGTCTTTCCAATGCTCTTATATATGCCTCTACTACCTCGACGTATCGCTCAACGGAAAAGAGTAACGTAATGTTGATATTGATCCCTTCATAAAGCGTTTCTTCAATCGCAGGCAAGCCTTCTTTTGTGCCGGGAATTTTGATAAAACAATTCGACTTGTTGACCTCTTTGAAAAGCCTTCGTGCCTCCTCAATAGTACCTTTTGTATCACGGGCAAGGAAGGGAGATACTTCAAGGCTCACGAAACCATCAGCCCCTTTTGAGCTCGTATATACAGGCTTCAATATATCACATGCATCCTGCACATCTTTAATGGTAAGCGCATCATATATCTGCCCCGGATTATTTCCCTGCTTAACCAGTTTAGCGATTTGCACATCATAGCTATCACCTTCGGAAATTGCCTTATTGAAAATGCTCGGATTGGAAGTGATGCCTCTCAAGCCCTGCTGCGATACTCTTTTTTTCAGTTCACCGCCACTAATCTTTTTTCTGGTGAGATTATCAAGCCAATAGCTTTGGCCATAATTCAACAGTTCAATTAACGTATTCATATTTTAACTATTTCATATTTTTATTTTCAATCGCAATAATTTTTTCCACCCTTCTCGCATGGCGCGGAGCATTCGAATATTGTGCATTGAGAAAGATGTATATAATCTCACGCGCCAGCTCAATGCCTATCACCCGCTGGCCGATGCATAAAATATTGGCATCATCATGTTCCACACATTGGTGCGCAGAATACGTATCATGACAAACACCTGCCCGAATACCTTTGAATTTGTTTGCAGCAATGCTCACGCCAACGCCGCTTCCACAAATGAGAATGCCTCTTTCTCCCTCTTTATTAAGAAAAGCTTTGGCAACATCGGCAGCGTGATCCGGATAATCGGTTGGCTTTTCGCTATCGGTTCCTAAGTCTAAAACCTCGTATCCCTTTTCATGAAGGTCCTTTACCATGAAGGTTTTGTATTCAAACCCCGCATGATCGGATGCAATGATGACTTTCATCGTTTCATTAGTCCTTTCGCCGCGCTTACAATCTTTTCAACCGTAATGCCATAATGTTTATATATTTCTTCATAAGGTGCACTTGTGCCGAACTTGGAAATGGCAATCACCTTGCCTTCATCGCCCACCCATTCGCACCATCCTTGCGGCGACGCTGCTTCTACGGCTATGCGTAATTTGACGGAAGGAGGCAATACTTTATCCTGGTATTCTTTCGGCTGCTGCCGGAATAACTCCCAGCTTGGCATACTCACCACGCGGGCATTTATTTCATTCTTCATAAGTTCCTTTTGCGCTTCAAGAATAAGCTGCACCTCGGAGCCGGTAGCGATTAACACTATATCAGGTCGTGTAACGGGCTGATGCTCTTTGTTGTGATAGCGTGTCAATTCTTCCTCATGAGATAATATATACGCACCCTTTAAAACACCTTCAGCACTTCCCAGTTTGATACGGTCGAAGATCGGTAGTTTTTGTCTTGATAAAACCAGCATGGTTGGCCCCTCTGTACGTTGAATAGCTGCCTTCCATGCAAACACCGCTTCGTTTCCATCAGCAGGGCGAAGCAAACACATGCCGGGCATGGCACGGAAAGAAGCAAGATGCTCTATCGGCTGGTGCGTGGTTCCATCCTCTCCAAGACCGATCGAGTCATGCGTCATCACATATATAACTGGCAGCTCCATGATGCACGCCAAACGGATAGCAGGCCGTGCATAATCCGTGAATATGAAAAATGTAGCATTATAAGCGCGAACACCTCCATGCACAGTCATTCCTGAACTGGCAGCGCACATCACGTGCTCTCTTATTCCCCAATCCATATTCCGGTTTTCATATTTTCCCTTTGCAAAATAGCCCGATGATTTAATCATCGTTTTCGTAGAAGGCTCAAGATCGGCTGCGCCGCCCATCAACCAAGGCAGATGCGGCGCAACGGCATTGATAACATCAGCAGAAATCTCCCTTGTCGCCTTTGGCTTATCAGTGGATTGATACACAGGAATTTCCTTATCCCATCCGTCCGGCAAAGCCTGTATTAGGGATTCATCAAATTGCTTTGCCAGGTCAGCGTTTGTTTTTTTATAATCGTCAAAAGCCTTTTTCCATTTTTCTTCGAGTGCTTTTCCTTCTTCAACCTTCGCATTCATGTGCGCTTTCACATCATCAGGCACAAGAAATTTTTGATCTTCAGGCCATCCGTAGAATTTCTTTGTAAGCTTAATTTCATCTTCGCCTAACGGAGAGCCATGTGCATCCGGTGTATCCTGCTTATGCGGGGATCCATACCCTATATGCGTTCTCAGGATAATCATAGAAGGCTGATCGGTCACTGCTTTTGCATTTGTGAAAGCTTCGGAAATGGCGTTTATGTCATTGCCCTTGTCTCCTAAATTCTGCACATGCCAGTGATAAGCTTCAAATCGCTTTGTAACATCGTCGGAGTATGTGAGGGACGTGTTTCCTTCAATCGTGATGTGATTGTCATCATACAGGAAAATGAGTTTTCCCAATCCCAGATGCCCGGCAATAGAGGCGGCCTCATGCGAGGCACCTTCCATCAAATCGCCGTCGCTGCAAAACACATACGTGCAGTGATCAACGATAGCCTGCGTCTTTGTATTAAACCGCCCAGCTAAGTGCGCTTCTGCAATAGCCATCCCTACTGCAGTCATCACTCCTTGTCCTAATGGACCGGTAGTTGTTTCAATCCCGGGTGTTATTCTGTATTCAGGATGACCGGGCGTTTTACTTTCCCACTGCCTGAAGTTTTTAATATCGTCGAGCGAGATTCCATACCCCACCAGATGAAGTAAAGCATACTGCAACATAGAAGCATGCCCGTTAGAAAGCACAAAGCGGTCGCGGTTAAACCATTTGGGATTAGCAGGATTGAAACGCAGGTGTTTCATCCAAAGCGTGTAGGCTGCAGGCGCCAGTGCCATCGGTGTGCCGGGATGTCCGGAATCTGCTTTTTGTACGGCATCCATGGCAAGGCAACGGATGGTGTCAATGCATTTTTCTTCAATAGTCATTTATGATGAGATTATATTTTTTCAATTTAGTCACGCACGGTACTATACTTCTTTTTGAAGCGTAAAAGGAATTTATTTTAAAAATAGCTGCTGAATAATTATTGAATGATGGTGTAAAATTAAAAACTTTGAATTCTAAATGCCTTACATAATTTTTTAAAACATTACATAATTCACACTTCTTAAGGAATGCGGAATTCATGCATTCAGAACTAAAATGCAAACTTCAAAGATAAATTTTGTTTTACAGTAATGATTGAAAAGAGATAACTGCAAAAAGAAGCGGACTCAGCAGATTTTAACCTGAAAAGCCCGTTTAATAAATTCAAACAATTCTGCCGATTTTTTTTATCTCCTCAAAAGCCTGTTATTTTTTATTTTTGCCGGCGGCAATTATTACTATGCCTCCCACCAGCAATAATGCTCCAACAATGGGCGACCATTGAACAGGATGATTCTCTTCTTTATTAATTTTAACAGCGCCTAAGTCAACCACGTTTTTAGTAGTTATATAATTGAAGCCGGTGTAAATCATCATCAATATTCCAATTATGATGATGACAATTCCTATGGTTCTTGTTTGCATATTTAGAATTTATTATGATTTTTTTTATTTATTGATGCTTTTTAAAAGAATTGCAATACAGAGAAGTTAATTGACAGGAACAATAATGCGGTGCCTTTTTCCTTCATGTAAATCTACAACCCAGTTACCCGTAAAAAAACCAACGGCAGCACCCGGAATTTCATCCGACAGCCAATGCTGATGCTGATAAATGCGGGAGAACATGGTGAATCCTGCCGGTACGTAAGCCAGGATTTTTAAGAAAGTCGAATGTGCATGACGTGACATGACAGTTGAGAGTGCAAAGGCTGCCGTAGTATGACCGCTGGGCATGGATTGAAAATTATAATTAGTAAGACTAAACGGACGATAAGTAAATGAATTGTCTGTTGCTATGGGCCTTTCTCTTCCCACAATCACCTTAAGCACTTCGGTCATGGCTTCCGCATAAGCTCCTGCCTGAAATAGTTCAATGGAGATTTTCTTTGCAGCAGTGTCATGAGCTATCAATCCGTACCCGACAAAAATTGCTGAAACTCCAAGTATGGAATAAGGCTCTCCATATACTCTTCCCCCTACAATGGGGGCGCTATAGAAATACCGCTGTCCGGCTATTGAATATGGACCTCCGGGGGGACCAACTAATTTGCCGGTTGAATTAGTAATCCTTTCATCGAACGGCATTGCTGCGAATGTTATACCTACAACTGCTCCGAATTTAATCCAATCGCGTCCACCCCATTTAGTAGGTTGTTTAGCGAACAAAACTGTTTCATGTAGAAATTGAGGTACCCCGTAAATTGACTTTGACAGTTTTTTTTCCACTATTTTTTCCTTTTGCGTTTCGGGGGCCGTTACATCCTTCTTCTTTTCAATTATTTTCCCCTTTACTGTATCAGTGACCGTTTTATCTTTCTCCTTGTCTTGTGCGAATACAGAAGAGTGAAAAATAGTCGCGAAAAGAAGAATTAGAATTATCTTATGATACATAACATGCAGTATTTACGTGTATCGCAAATATAATAATATCATTGATAGTGTCCTTTCCTTTGCTTATCCTCCACATAAAGCAGGAGAAATATTTTATCTTCTGTTCTAAATGAAGTAAATGTAGGATAATTATTCTCATTATGCGTTTGATTGTATTGATAATGTTCATAGCCTACACTAAAGTTTTTATATATCTGAAAAGTGATTCTTGGTTTTAGAATATTTACAAAGTTATTTCCAAGAGTTCCGGTATTAGGTTCATCTCTGCCGGTATTATTAAAATTATGAATTATGAAATAATAATCGGTGAAACTTACAGTAGCCACGTCACCAAGAGACAGCAGAGCCTCAAATTTGCCTTCCCATCCGTAGCCAAAACTATAATCACGGGACTGTGAGGTATCAGTAATTTGTCCTGAACTATTCCCGGCTAAAGGTATAATTCCTATGTGCGCATTGGTATAAAGATTGGAGGTCTTGCTAAGAGGTAATTTAGAAAAACCCCCATAACCTAAAGCAATAGTTGACAATTCAAAGGAAGTATTATCCCAATAATCATAATACAAAAAACCGCCATGCAGCAAGGCAAGCTTCCCTATTTGATCATTTTTCCCAAATAAAATCCCGTAGCCTGTCACATTATCAACAAATTTTCTCCCAATGCCGTAATTCATTTCTACCCTAAGCTTAAAGAAATCAAAGGGCTTTTTAGAAATTACTTCAAACGGATTGCCATAGTCAAACTGCAGATTTAACATTTCACTTGTAGAGCCTGTTAAAAGCTCTTTTTGGGGTGCGTTTATCTTATTGAATCCTCCGAAAAAGCTAAAATTAAGTGGTTCCTTTTGATAAACTTCTTTGTTGATATGCCTGAATGTTTTTCCCTGCAAAAGTCTGTTAACTCCTCTCATTGGATCAACAACACCGGCTAATATTTCGCGAAATGTTCTTTCGCTACCAGTGGTACGGTCATCTAGGATATTAGAACTTATTCTATATAATATTTCTCCCAAGAGCATTCCATCAACTGTTGTATTCACGATGTCTTCCCGTTCAGGTGTTCCATTTTCTCCAAATATCTTCCACATATAGCTTCCAGCGAAGGCAAAACCGGCAGATGCCAAAAAATTATAGCCGTTTGAGCGTGCTGCGTTAAAATAAAAATTGCCCATGATAGGATGAGAAAGAAAATTATTACCAAACCTATCCTGATCCCATTCCCAGCCTGGACCCCAGGGCCAACCGGCACGTAAAGTGCGGTTCCATGTAGTTACATTTACTTTTGAAAACCCTAAGTGCAGTATCCTGCTATCAGCAAGGCTTAATGCTATATTTGCTGAGATAACTCCCAAAGCAGGTTTCCATAAGGAATACTTTTTGTTATACAACGTGTCATCATTGAGCCAATCACCATATTTATTTTGTACAGTGGTATCTACCAGAGGACTCTTCTTTGGTTCATTACCCCCGCTGGAATCAGAAAGCTGCTTTACCTTTTCCTGTTTTATTTCCTTAATCTGCTCTTTCGGCGCTCCTTTGCCCGGCACTATTGTATCAGTGGGCGCTACCTTATTGCTATCCTGGGGAATTACCTTTTGCGCATACAAAAACGATGATGACAGAACTACAAGAAGCAGAAGATAAATCTTTCTCATATTACAGAATTAAAAAAAATACAGGGAGAGTTTTAAAGAGGCCTTCTTCCCTGGATAACCCGCAATATAATTGCAATAAGCGCAATGACAAGAAGAACATGTATAATTCCTCCGGCACCATAGCCAACAAAACCAATAAGCCATAATATAATTAATACCACAGCGATAATATAAAGTAAGTTTCCCATAATAATTGTGTTTTTTAAATTATATAGCAAAGGTATTGTGATTTTTGCAGGCAGATGTTACATAACTTTATCAATATGTTACATAATTCACATATACGGCGACGACGAATTTTTATTTAAATACGATGTGTTCGGTTAAAGCCTCTTCCAAATAACAAAAGATGAAGGCCCGTTAATAATGAGTACAGTTTTGTAATCAAGCCTGACTTCGATGCGTTTTTTCAGTGTCATTATTTTTGGTTGCATTCTTTTTTTAGCTTTCACGCTGTTAGCCCTCATGCCCGGGTAAGCTATTTTGGATTGCCAACCGGGTTTCTTTACTCTGCTTTTATCTTTTTGATTTTCATTCATCTTATTTTGCCTTTATTTCATAAACAGGTGCTTTGTCCCTTTTCCGTTCCGGTTCAAATTTCTTTCTCGGTTCTTTTTCATTTAGCTCATTCATTTGCTGATAAGCCAGGCTCAACGATTCCGGCATTTGTCCTTTATATTCTATTTTGTAAAATGAAAACCCGTTATAAGGAATGATGTGTTCGCCGGCGTAGATTTTCACCTGCTTATCAACGGCCTTTTTCTTAAAATAAGCAAGAAAGGTGTTTTCTCTTTCCATATTTAATTGTTTGAATTTAGCATTCACTACAGATCCACCAACCAACTTGCTACATTTTTCCTGTATGGTAAATAGCATGGAATCTGTATTTTGTTTATTTATATAACGCAGGAAGGAAGAGTCCCTGATTGACATTTTATCAATCTTTTCAGAGTCATCCTCCGTTAATACTTTATCATTTTTATCTTTTGACAATAAGAAATATTTTTTCTTTGCTTCAAAAAACAAGATGTATTCTTTTTCCTTGAAGGCATATTCCTGCGGATGGATGGTGATGAAAGCATCGGGATTCTTTGCTAAGAAATCTCCTATCTTCTCAACAAACTTTTCCTGATTAGGCTTTAACACATTCTGCCGCATGGCCCATTTTAATGTAAGCGATTTCTCAATTTCATTCTCTACGTTTCTCACTTCCATTCTGTAAGGTGTTGTTACAGGTTTCACAAAAATATTTTTAAGCAAATTAACAAGCACATCGTGCAAGTGAAATTTAGGATTTTTTAAATTGCCCGTTATTGGAATTTCGTAGTCAATAACATTACCCTTTTCACGAATAAAAGACATGACCAAAGGCATCGGTATCCATTTATTATCTTTCTTTTTTATCTTCTTTGTTACACGCGGATCTATGATCACCAGGTGATTTACACTTTGAATGAGGCCGTTTCTCACGTTCCATGTACCGTTCAATTCGATGGTACCCCTGTCTAAAGGGAAAGATGTGTATGAAATAAGATAAGGGTTAAATACGGAAACAGGTAATTTTTGAAACCGGTACTTCAAATCAAAATCGCCTGTGTCCCTGGGGTTTATACTCACGCTTGCCGATGCATTACCAAAAGGTTCAAGGCCGGATTTAAAATTTATATCTACACGATTATGATTTTTATCAATCGAATCTGCTGTAATATAAAGCGGGTCTAAATCCAATGCGAACTTTTCGTTTAAGGAAAAGTCATTGTATTGCAGGTCCGTGTTATATATTCCCAGCCTGTTTATTTTATAATAACTATGAAAAAAGTTATTTGCCAGTATTTTTACGTAGCGCGCTATTTCAAGAACGAGGTTAAAATGCTCATCATCAGAGGATACTGCTGTTACGTTGGCCCCCTTTTCGCCAAACATAGTTTGTATGTTGTCCAAACGATCAAACTGCTCGTATTTAAAATAAAGATGCTTGAGTGATAAGGAATCAAAAAGATATTGTTTCTTTTTCGGACTTAGTTCATCTATAGCAAATGTCAATTTATCAAACGACAGGTAATCCTCCTTGCGGGTTCTGCCAAAATGAAAATCATTAATGTCCAGCCGTCCGCGCGTAGTCACATCTTCCCCGTCGCTGAAGTTTCCCACCGATTTCAAATCCGCATCCAGGCTGGCTGTGAAGGTGCCGTAGTTGATGAAGGGGTCTATATATTGTTCAATTGGCTGTATATCAAATTGTTTAACGATCACATTGTAATGATAATCCAGCGTTTTAAAATTGACGGTGAAATTGCCTCCTATGCTTCCGGTTCCGGGGCCTGAGAGGAAAAAGAATTTAAACACCACGCTGTCTGCGTCAAACAGCTTGCCGTCGCTTTCAAAATTTGCTCCTTTAATATAATATGTAACAGGAGGCCCCTGCTGTAGGTAATGAAATTCGCCCTCCTTTATTTTTACATTGATGATATTAAAGCTGCTTGGCTTATTGGTGGTATCGGGGTGTTCAGGCGCAAGATGTTTCAAAAAGCTGGTGAAATTAAAATCGTTTTTATTTTTAATCACATACCATAGCGGATGATCCAGTATAAGCTCGCTTATAATATATTTCCCGGAAAACAATTTTCCCACATCAAATGTCCCGCTCAGGCTGCCAACGGAAAGAGCAATGCTGTCGCTGTTCTCTTCATAAATTTTGAGCTTACTGAAATGTAAATAGCCGGTAAACGGGTTCACGTAAGCCCAGTTCATGGTTATTTGCCTGCCTGTATATTTGACGGAATGCTTTTCAACTAAATATTTTGTAATGGGTGATATAAATGCAATGATCAGCGCCACAACGAGGATGACGACACTGACAACGATAACAACTACTTTTTTAAGTCTCGTGTTGACTATTTTCTTAAATGAAAACATATTTAAAAGCGGCCTGTTTTGAAAAAATTATTTGGTTGTAAAGATCGGACGCCCGGCTTTTAAAAATGTTACACAACTTTTGAGAACTTTTACATGATTCACATATTTGAAACATCAGTCTTTAGCAGTCGCATCCGCGTCATCCGTATGCTATTCTGCGACATTTTATTTCTCTGATTTTCAATCACAAAGCAACTTTAACACTTATTTATAATGCGACCTATTGACTTTTTGATTATTTTAGACTCATCAATTTTGACGGTAATACAATCATAGCAAAACGTCCGAATGTCGGGTCTATATAGACCTGATCCCGTATCCCCGATCCATATCAGGGAGTGACACCGAACCCGTTATCCATTTGATTCCTCGTTAAGATTAGCAGGTAGTGTCTGCGCATCATGTGCGCACCTGGAATACACGACATACTTAATATCTTATTCATTACTTATTATGAAAACAATTAACGAAAACTCAAGCGACAAAGAACTCCTCCATGCCATCTACAAGCTCTTAAAGATTGTGGTGGAAAGAATGCCCGAGCCGGGCAAGCCAACGCTCAAAGACATTGGCTTTGTTGACAACGACAACATGATGGACATGCTAAAGATTAAACGCGGCACGGCAAACAAGCTGAGAACGAGCGGGCAATTGCGCTTCTCCCGAATTGGACAATTAATCTTTTACAAATTGTCTGACATCATTGACATGTTAAATAAACACTTTGAAAGGCACTGAGCAACGAAAAACGAATCAGTACGAATTTACGAGTTGCGCATAGTAATAATTTGGAAGCTGTAGTTACTTAAACATAACTTCACCATGCTTGCAAATTACCTGTTGCCAATTGCAAACTTCTTATTTCTAACCCCTCAAAAATCACCCATATCCTTTCAAATTCTTCTAATAGATTTTGAAATTCTATGGGTAGAATTTGAAGTTTTACTCATAGCCGCACCGGTTGACACACAATCATTCAAATCCTACTCATAATCACGGAGATTTTATGGATAGATTTTCAAATTCTACTCATAAAATTTGACATTCTTCACATAAGCACAGTGGTACAGACATAACCTTTAAAAATCTTCTAATGAAATTTTAAATTCTATCCATAGATTTTAAAAAAATAGCCATAACTGGTGAAAGGTTGTGGGTGGATTTGGGAGAGATATGGGGAAATTGAATGAAAAAGCGGAATAAAGTGTTTATTACTCTTATTTATTCTCTCAAATCTTATCTTTGGTCGCGTTGATTTTATAATGAACAAAGAAGAGGCAAAAGACATTATTGAAACTTTAGTTGAGCGATTTAAAGAACATCGCGGCGACTATCATTTGCCTGATTACAACGAACAAAAGACAAGGCAGGACTTTATTAATCCTTTTTTCAAAGCGTTAGGATGGGATATTGACAATGAAAAAGGCGATTCAGAAGCATACCGCGAAGTAATTTACGAAGATAAAGTTATTGTTAAAGGCAAAGCAAAAGCGCCTGATTATGGATTTCGTTTGTCAGGCAGCGGAAAGAAACGGTTGTTTTATGTGGAGGCGAAGAAGCCTTCCGTTTCGCTTAAAGCTAACCGCGAAGCCGCTTACCAGTTGAGGCGTTATGGAAGCAGCGCACAGGCGCATGTTTCCATCGTTACCAATTTTGAAGATTTTATTATTTACGATTGTTCGCGTGTGCCTAACCTGAACGACAGCGCCACCGTAGCCCGCTTAAAGCATATTCATTTTGAAGACTATATAAAGGAGTTTGACTTTATATATGATACCTTTTCGCATGAAGCGGTTACGAAAGGCCGTTTCGATAAGTTTGTGCAAGCCGGGGCAACGAAGAAAGGAACGGACACACTTGATAAACGCTTTGTTCAAAGCCTGGATGAATGGCGAAAATATCTTGCCGTCAGCATTGCCATCAACAACAGGAAATTAGGCGATGAAGAAATAAATTTTGCTGTTCAGCAAACCATTGACCGGCTGATTTTTCTTCGCTTCTGCGAAGACCGTGCAGTAGAACCTTACGGACAACTGCAAAAGGCAGTTTCCAAAGGCGATGCTTATAAACACCTGTTCGATCTTTTTAAGCAAGCCGATGATAAATACAACTCCGGCCTTTTCGATTTTAAGAAGGACACCATTACGCAGCACTTAAAGGTTGACAACAAAGTAATCAGGCACGTTATTGACGAATTGTATTATCCCAAATGCAATTACGAATTTTCCGTCATGCCTGTGGAAATTCTCGGTAATGCTTACGAGCAGTTTCTCGGCAAGGTGATCCGCATTACGCCTGCGCGCACGGTAAAGATTGAAGAAAAGCCGGAAGTGCGCAAGGCAGGCGGCGTTTATTACACGCCGCAATACATTGTGGAATACATTGTAAAGAACACCGTTGGGAAAATAGCCCCCCTTAATCCCCCCGAAGGGGGGAGACAAAGTATCACCCCTGATGACATTGCTAAAATTAAAATATGCGATCCTGCTTGCGGAAGCGGAAGTTTTTTGCTTGGCGCATATCAATATCTTTTAGATTGGCATACTGACTATTATCACCATCATCCTAAAGAAGCACAAAAAAGAAAGGCGCTCACTCCCTCTCCGCCAACTGGCGGAAGGGCCGGGGAGGGGCTTCTCACCACGCATGAAAAGAAACGCATTTTGCTAAGCAATATATACGGCGTTGACATTGATGCCAATGCTGTTGAAGTAACCAAGCTCAGCCTGCTTTTGAAATGTATGGAAGGCGAAACAGAAGCAAGCATCAAGCAACAGATAAGCCTGTTTCATGAGCGTGTGTTGCCTGATTTGGATAACAACATTAAAAATGGGAATAGTTTAGTTGAGACAGATGTTTTCGATAGTGCCATTGATTTTGGAGAAGATAAAAAAATCAAACCGTTTAGTTGGAAGCATGCGTTTCCAAATGTATTTAAACAAGGTGGTTTCGACGCGGTGATAGGGAATCCGCCTTATGTTTTCGGGAGAGATTGGAAAAGTTTAGGAATAGGTGATGACATGAAAGCTTATTTTGGTAGTCATTATAAGAGTTCGCCCTATCAACTTGACTTGTTCTCTATCTTTATGGAAAAAGGAGTTCAACTTATGAATGAATCGGGCTTTACTTCATTTATCGTTCCCAATGTTTGGCTTACAAACACCTATTCATCGTCAACAAGAAAATTTCTTATATCGAATGCTGCTGAATTGAAAATTACAGTTCCAGAAAGCAAAGTTTTTGAAGGTGTAACGGTTGATACTATAATATACATTTTAAGAAAAGGAAAGAGAAAAAATAAGTCGCTTGAGATTTTAAAATTATCCCATTCAGAAGAATCATTAATCAGTGAATTGAACTTTACAGAATACGCAAATGGAGAAAAACCTATTTCAACATCGTTATCTAAAGGTGGTAATTCTTTAATTGAGAAAATCAAAAACAATAAAATTGCTTTAGGAGAACTTGCCGATATTACAAGAGGGGTTCACTCATACAGAATTGGTGGATTTGGGAAGTCTGCTTTTGGGAAAGGAGAACAAATACAAAGAGACGTTGACGAAAGACCATACCATTCAGACAAACCCAAATCAGGTTATAGACCATTTGTCTATGGTAAAGACCTGAAATGTTTTACAAAGGTAAAGCCGACAGATTATATTAGCTATGGAAAGTGGTTAGCTGAACCAAGAGATGAAAAATTCTTTGAAGGAGATAGAATTTATTCCCGAAAGATTTTAGGAGAAACACTCATAGTAACAATTGAAAAGGGAAATACCGTTGCTGACCAACAGGTTTATATTACAAAACCTCGTGACAATAATATTTCCGTCAATTATCTTTCTGCAATTTTGGGCAGCAAACTAATAAGTTTCTTTATTAGGAATTATTTTGATGAAGTAAATGATGCATTTCCTCAGATTAAGGTAGGGCAATTGAAATCATTGCCTATAATAATTGGAGATAAGAAAAATCAAACAGAAATAATCAAACATGTTGATTTGCTTTTAGAACTCCATGAGGAGCTAATAAAAGCTAATTTGCAAAACAAGCAAGAACAAATAAAACAGCGCATAGCGCACAGCGAAGAAAAAATAAATGAATTGGTTTATGAGTTGTATGAATTGACGGAGGAGGAGATTAAAATTGTGGAGTCTTGAACTGTTAGTGTCTTGAACTATGATTTGAATGATTAAATGAATACTATGATTTTTAAAAATCAAAGTCCATCAAAGAATCAAATAAATCATAGTTCAGACAATTAAATGAATGTTATGATTAATAAGCAATATCCTGAAAGTGAATTAACAGGTAAAATCATTGGTTGTGCTATGGAAGTTCATCGTGTTTTAGGCAATGGGTTTCAGGAAGTGATTTATCAAAGAGCTTTAGCCATTGAAATGGCTAATCAACATCTGAACTTCAGCAGGGAGCATGAAATGGGAATTTTTTATAAAGGAGAAAGCATTGGTTTGAGAAGAGTTGATTTCTTTGTAGAAGAAAAGATTATGCTTGAAATGAAAGCGGTAATAAAGTTGGAAGATGTGCATTTAGCTCAAGCCATAAACTACCTGGAAGCATATAAGATGGAAATTGGTTTGCTGATAAACTTCGGCTCAAAGAGTTTAGAATTTAAACGGGTTATGAAGCCAACAAAAAATCATAGTCTGTCAAATAATCAAATTAAATCATAGTTCAGACAATGTATGGATTGACGGAGGAAGAGATTAAAATTGTGGAGGGGTAATGAAAACTAAAAAATATAATGATACTTTGGAAAAAATCCATATCAACATTCATATGTTGTTTTTGTGTAATGTGGAATTGAAATATTTTTATAAGGACGCGACTAAAGAGGAATTGCAATCATATAGTAATAATTCATTTCTTAGTCTTAGTATTGAAAGTATTCACATTTATTTTTGTCTTCTTTCAAGCATTCTGATTTCAGAAAAGGAAGAATATTCCATTACTAAGTTCTTAAATGAGCAAATGAGTGAAGGAGAAGCCAAAAGAGCAATTTGGGATATTCTTTACAGCTATGAATTTCAGTTGGCTTGGAAGAAAATAAAAAAGTTAAGAGACAAATGTTACGCACATAATGATAAGGAGGAAGCAAAAATCAGCAAAGAAATAAAAGTAACTCAAAAAGAGAGAGATATTATTTTTAATGGATTGAGAAAATCCCTTGTGTTAATTGAAAGAGAAAATAATAATGGTGTTGCTTCTTTTGATTCTAATGATTCACCAGGTATAAAGTTTCATTTGAATCTGATTAAAAATTTAAAAGAAGATAGTGGTAAAAAATTGATAAAAAAAATAAATCGAGGGAAAAGAAAATAAAAAATATTATGGAATTAAAAGACTTTATAAAAAGTACTTTAGTGCAGCTGTCAAAGGGCATTGAAGAAGCAAAGAAGGAATTAGGTGACGATACTAAATTCAAAACCATAATTAATCCTTTGACCGCAGGCTATGGAAAGGTTAGTGTAGAAGGTGGGTTTAATCAAATTCAAGAAATTGAATTTGATATTGCATTAATCGTTGAGCAAAAAAGCGGAGGGAAGGCAGGTATAGGTGTATTGGCTTCTATAATTACTGCCGGTGCTTCTAAATCAACAGATGATACCCATTCTGAAACCCATCGTATTAAATTCAAAGTGCCTATAAAGTTTGCATGATAGTTAATGACTAATAATATCCGCATACAAGAAGCCATAGATAATGCAGAAGCCAATATCAGCTACCTGGCTGGATTGCCTGATCGTGCTTTGGCGGAGAAGTTAGATACGGTTCATCTGCAAATGAAGTTGGCAGATGAAAAGAGGAACACAGCTGCTATTGAATTGCTTGAAGTATGGCGCAGCCAGATTATTGAAGCCCGCATTTACAAAGCCGAGAACAACATTGCAGATGCACCAAATGAAATAGAACTTGCCATTGCCGGTATTGAAACTGTTGTTGCTACAACTGAAGAAAGGAAGGAAATATTAAACGATTTCAAAACAGAAGCAAAACCATCCGTCTCTAAAGCGCAAACACAGGAGGATAGCGATAGCCAGCTTTCGCTTTTTTAAGAAAGAATTCTTCTATTCTGTCTTTTCGCCGCCATTTAAAACGCCATTATCCGCTTTGATCAACTTTGGACGATTTTGAGCGATAATAGACATGAAAATATAACCTGCGCCCTTTAGAGCTGCCATATCTTTGTGTCGTTAATTAACACGAAGAATAAGCCCTGTTTTCTTCGGATCAAAATTAACGGGGCAAAAAATAAAAACAATTAAATACAATTAAAAAGAGCGGCGGCAGCTCATTAAACTCTGCCAACAAAAAAATGAATAAGCCAATTATTTCAATTAAGTTAAGTCCGAGGGATTATTCCGGACTTGTTGATCTCGGCAACCGTGTCTTTGCCAGCATGACAGGAAACCTGAATTTCCTGACCCCTATTCCTACTCTGCTCTCTGTTCAATCAAGTATTACTTCGGTTGTAACGGCGATCGGAGTGTGGGGGCCAAGAAGCAACCGCGGATCACATTTCGATCTTGTGGACTTGCGTGAAAAAGCGCTCACACTTCACCAGTTGCTGAAGTCTGAAGCACAGTATGTGCAGATTACCGCACAGCTTGCAGCAGGGAGCGATTATGTAGCGATGGCAACCATCATCCAGTCAAGCGGATTTCAGCTTGCAAACACGAAGACGCCGCAAGGTGTGCTTCAGATGGTGCAGAACTATCACTACTTTGTTTCACGCAAGCTTACACGGAACCAAGTGAAGCTGAGTTGGAAAAAGCCGCTTAACGTTGCTACTGTCGGCAATGTTAAAAACTACAAGGTGTTGCGAGGCACAACCAATGTGCTCACAGCTGCTGTAGAAATCGGCTCCCCCACCCGGACTTCGTTTATTGACACCAATACTACCGGTGTCACGCAAACATGGTTCTACTGGATCATTCCGAACAATGCTTTTGCTGACGGAGTCCCAACGGTGCCGCTGGAGATCATTGTACCGGCCAGCTAACCGGCAATGCAGAGTTGCAAAAATGCAGCTCTGAAGTTTCAAACCCCGCTTCATATTATCGGAGCGGGGTTTGTTGTGTAACTCCATTTACGCTTTACGATTTTAACGGAATATTCGTTTGGAATTATTTTCTCCCCGTGCGCGTGTGCATATACTTTGGTGAACTCAGCGCCAAAATAAAGTATGATGGCCGAATAGTAAACCCAGGCAAGAATTAAAATAAGCGAACCTGCAGCGCCATAGATGGAGGCAATGGCAGAACTGCCGAGGTAGGCACCGATGCCAAACTTGCCGAGCATGAACAGGACGGCTGTGAACGATGCGCCGATGAGGCAGTCGCGGAGCACGACTTTGCCGTCAGGCAGGATTTTGAAAATGACGGTGAATAAAAGAGTAATGATAATGAAGACGATGAGGAGGTTAATGATGTATAACAAATGGACATTGAGGTAGTGTGGATTGATCATGTTGGTTGAGCACGTCAAGCAATGAATTAATGATGGATGTGCTGAGCAAAAAGAAATAATGTCGTTTGTTATTCTATTATTGTATTACTACCCTCGTATTACTCAAAAGATAGGGTGAATAATAGGCAGGAATGTTGCTTAGAGGCAATACTTCCGGTTTGATCTTTATGCCAGGTTACACCTTGTTCGGTAAAAGCGAGCGGCAGAACAGAGGATTGCTTGAGGTTTGCCAACCGGTCGCAATTTGCGACCAGGTCCTTTTTCTCATTATTTGATAGTTCAAACATAAAGTCTTCAGGAAATCTCTCGATGTTACGTTTTACCTGCTCTTTCAATCGCTTAGTAGGCACGTCATAGAGAAGCTAGGGTCTGTGTATATCATTACTTTCTTGCCGTGGAAAGTAAAGATCATGGTTTCATATTCTGTCTTAATAATCTGTTCAGCCATAAATTATTTTTAGCAACCGGTCACAATTTGCGACCAGTTCGTTTGCATTTCACTTCAAACCTACATTTCTTCTAAAATGTGCAAAATCCTGTATAACAGAACACTTCATAACCTCTGTTGGCGCAGTTTAATGCGTTGGTTTTGTGCGCCAAATAACTACGCCGTTTTCTCTAAGAAACTGTTTAAAATTGTTTCAGATAATTTACAGGTCAGGGCTAAAGCCCTTTAAAATCTTAATTCTCTAACCCCGACCTTAAGGTCGGGATTACTAAAACAAATAAATATGGCTTTAGCCATGAACTTCATAATAAATTCTTCAAATAAAATTTAAACAGTTTCTAAATGGATGTTTATTTTCTGGGTTGGGACTATTGGTGTTTTATCTGGTATCATGTTCGCAATGCTTCACGCTTATTTGAAATAAATTATAAAGACATTTTTTGTGCAGGCATCCCGATAATTATCGGGATGCCTTTTTTATTTGGCAGGGATTGCTTCACCCCTTCACACAAACCGCTGCCTCGTTCGCAAAGACAATCAGGCAGGGTGTTTTTCATTCCTTCACAAATCTTTTAGATTCTATACCACTCTCCGTTTTCAAACCGTTGGATGTCCATCCTACGGCTTTCATTTGAAGAAAATACATTCCTGCGGGAAGAGCGGAAACATCAATAACGGCCTCACCCCGACCCTCTCTCCCGAAATTATCGGGATAGACGCCGGAGAGGGAGGAAGAAAGTACTTCTTCGCCAAGCACATTCATTATTGAGATGTTCGCTGTTTTCCTAAAGGGGGCTGTTTTAAAGTAGATAGTAAGTTGATTAAAAACGGGATTGGGATAAATTGAAAAGGAATTGTCATCTGCTAACTCTGCTATTCCAACATTAATATACGTGAAATTAAACGGAGCGGAAAATGAAGAACATCCATTGTCGTTTGTTCGCTCTACCATATATATACCGCTTTGTAAAGCAACGTAATACTGATCTGTGTCGCCCGGAAGCATGCTGCTATTAAAATACCATTGATTACCTTTTGTAGCGCTTGACTTAAGCGAATCATCAAATTGTTGTATAGTTGGAGGTATTGGATTTGAATATACTGTAACATCCATTGGCGAGCTTGTGGCAGAACACCCGTTTGTATTTGTAACAGTGACTGAATAGACATCTGAAGATTTTGCCGTTATGCTTTGTGTTGTGTCGCCATTATTCCAACTGTAGCTTGTTGCTGCATTTGAGTTAAGCACAACAGAATCGCCGTCACATACTGTTGTCGGGCCGCCTGCAGTGATGACCGGTTGGGGAGCGGGCAAAACCGTTGTAACATTGGTTGGAACGGAAGTTGCCGTGCATCCATTTGCGTCAGTGATAGTTACAGAATCCATTTGCGGAGTTGAAATCATGATACCTGACGTTGTTGCTCCATTGCTCCACAAATAAGAAGAGATCTGCGGGCAAAACCAACAAGGCGGGACCGTGAGCATTGCTCCCTGGCAAAGCGTTACCGAATCGCCGGCCGGACTTATTGTTGGAGCAGTGGGCGGCTGGTTAACCGTTACATTTATCGAGTTCGTATTTACCGGCCCGCAGTTAGTAGTAACATTACATGAATAATTACCTGCTGTTGAAACCACAATACTCTTTGTGGTTTCTGCGTCACTCCATAAATAACCGTTAGCGCTGCTTGCACTTGCAGTGAGCGTCACGCTATCACCCTGACAAAACGTTGTCGTGTCGCTTGCGTAAATTGTGTCATTATTAAAAATTATATTTACACTAATTGTGTTTGAAGTTACCTTTCCACATCCGGTGGTAACACTGCATGAGTAATTGCCTGCTTCAGTAACCACAATGCTCTGTGTTACTTCGCCATCGCTCCAAAAATAACCGATACCATTGCTGCTTGATAAAGTTACCGAACTGCCGCAAAAGATGTCAGTAGAAGATAATGCATTGATGACAGGCAGGCAGGCTAATATACCTGATAATGAATTTTTCCACACTCCGGCAGTATCCGTACCGGCAAAAATATTTGCTCCGCTAATAGCGAGTGAAAAAATTGCAGAATCTGCCAGGCCATTATTAACTGCTCTCCAGTTGGAGGACCCTGTGGTAGTAGTAGATAAGAATATACCACCGGGAGTGCCTGCAAAAATATTTGTACCGCTAACAGCCAATGAAGTAACATTAGTGTTTAATAAACCATTATTAACGGCTACCCAAGTTGGCCCCGGCAACGCCAGATAAAATACACCGGCAGAAGTGCCCGCAAAAATATTCGTTCCGCTCATCGCTAATGCCTGAACAGGGGCACCTAACCCACTATACACATCATTATCAATCTCCGACCAGGTTGATCCGCCATTGGTGGATAAAAATACATAGCCTCCAAGAGTTCCTTCCAAAATATTCGTTCCGCTTACTGTTAACGAAGCAGCATTATGACTCCCAAAACCATAGGGACCGATAGAATCCCGCGTCCAGGTTGCCCCCGTATCAGTAGAGAAAAATATAGGATTCCCACCATTACTTCCGGCGAAAATATCCGTTCCAATTGCAGCCAATGAAAGAATATTTGCAGGCGGCAAACCGTTATTGACTGCAGTCCAATTTGCTCCGTTGTTTGTGGATAAAAATACGCCGTTGTTGACAGTGCCTGCAAAAATATTTGTTCCGTTTAAAGCGAGTGAAAGAACATTGTTATCTGTTAAACCGTTGTTGACAGGAATCCATGTTGAGCCATTGTCAACTGATAAAAATATACCGCTCCCACCACTGATGCCACCTGTACCTACGAAAATATTTGTTCCGCTTGTGGCAATGCAAGTAACAGTACGTCCAGCATTAGGTAAATTGGTATGCTGCCATTGGGCACTTGCAAAGGTTATGCTGCTTGCATAAACTAAAAGGAGCAGCATTAGTTTTTGCTGTGATAGTATGCGGGATAAAAATAAAAGGAGTGTAGAGTTGGGCATTTTGATTATGGTTTAGGCCTCACCCCCGGCCCCTCTCCTTTAGGAGAGGGGAGCAAGGGATGAAGTTATTCTTTTATAAATCTTTTGGTATCAATTGCACTCTCTGTTTTCAATTGAAGGAAATACATACCTGCTGACAGACTGCTGATGTCAACAGCCCCACCCCTGCCCTCCCCGAAGGGGAGGGAGTTGGAGAGCACGGTTTGGCTAAGCACATTAATGATAGAGATAACAGCGTTTCCACTAATGACTGAAGACGAATAATGAATGGTGAGCTGAGTGGAGGCGGGATTAGGGGAAAGAGAAAATAAATTACTAACAGTATAATTTTGAATACCCGCCACGATATTAATACCCACTGAAATAAAGCACCCGCTTTCATTATGCACGGCAACATTGTAATTGCCGCTATGAGTAATAACTAAGAAAGTATCTGTAGCGCCCGGAATAAGCGTTGTATTATCATACCATTGATAGGAAGTATAAGATGGGTCTGTGCTGCAAAACAGCGTATCATTTGACTGTGTTATTAAAGGAGTTGGAGGAGCAACAAACACATGGATGTAATTGGTAAATGTGAGTGTATCAGTGCCCTGGTCATTAGAAACAATGAGGCTGGCATTAAAAGCGCCTGCAGTATTGTAACAAATATTCTGAGGATTTTGAACCGTGCTGGACGCAGGGGTAGCGCCTGGAAAAGACCATTGCCATGCAATTGCGTTTGTACTATTGTCTGTGTAGTTAATACATTCGTTAGCACAGAATGAGGAAATATTTGATTGAAAGTTAGCAACAGGCGGAAGATTAACACAGGAAGTAAATTTTACGATGTTGGCATCCCCCCCGCTATTCCCTACGTATGTTTTTATCGATATGTGATTGATATTATCCCAAACATAACTATAAATGTATTCACCAAGGGTATCCTGAAAGCAACCCGGAGTGGCTATATAGGAAGTGTCTCCAGTTTTATCTGCCATATATACATTCATTCCACTATCCACAGCAATTCTCGCAGAATTGTAAGATATGCCGGTACACTTTACATCCCTAGCATAATAAGTAGCGCACTGCCGATTACCATCAGAATCAAACTTCACCAAGAACTCACTCGAACTTCCGAGGTTCTCAATTGTGGTATCCTGAAAACCGTCATAGGCGATGTTTGGTTCGTACCTCAGAACTACGCCTCCCATCCACACATTATCTCCCTTAGCGGCGACGTCACGGCCTATGCTACCCAAACCATAATAAGTACCCCAGAGGCGGTTGCAATTACTGTCAAATTTTACAAGAAAGGCCCCAGTTGACCCTGATGAATCCTGAAAACTACCCGAGGTGGCGATGTCTGATTCCCCAGCTCCAACACTCCCCGTCATATATACATTTCCTCCGGCATCGGCAGCTACGCCAGAACCCTGGCTTGTATTACCATAATAAGTACCCCAGAGGCGGTTGCCATCTTTGTCAAATTTTACAAGAAAGGCAGAACTATAAGCTTGAAAAGTAGAAGTATTCTGAAATCCACCTGAAGCGATACCGGCGGAGCTATTTGTATTTCCTACCAGATATACGTTTCCGGCAGCATCTGTAGCTAAGCCGTTATCCGCAGTCTCATCATAGCCGCCATTTCCACCGTAATACGTAGCCCAAAGGCGGTTGCCATTAGCGTCAAATTTCACAAGAAAGCAATTTGTACTCCCTGACAGTGTGTTCTGAAACCCACCTGAGGCGATGCCTGTTAGGCTTTGGGTCCAACCTGCCAGGTAAACATTTCCGTTAATATCTGTAGCAACACTATTTGCTACGGTCACGGTACCCATTGCTCCATAGTAGTAAGTTCCCCAGAGGCGATTGCCATTGCCGTCAAACTTTGCGAGAAAGGCAGCCTCCCCTACCCCTGACATTATATTCATAAAACCCTGCGAGGCGATGCCGGTGGTACTATTGGTGGTGCCAGCGAGATAGACATTGCCGGCAGCGTCGGTGGCTACGCTGTTATCACCGGGAAGAGTGTAATTAGTTATATCACCCGGACAACCCTGATCGCCATAATACGTAGCCCAAAGACGGTTACCGCTGGCATCGAACTTTACAAGATAGGGATAATTATTATAATTTATATCAATAGAATCTTTAAACCCATGCCACCCTAAATGTGTACTTGCATTATTAGTGTCTGCTCCATTAGAACTTCCGGTAATTCCTGACATGAATACGTTTCCGCTCGGATCGGTGGCTAAACCATAAACATAATCTGCACCCTTACCACCAAAATAGGTACCCCAGACACGGGAGTTTTGGGCGGATGCAAGTTCGGGCATGAATAATAACTTTAACAATGTTGCTACAAGAACGACAATTAGTAATTGTTTTTTCATAAGATTTGGATTTTTCCCCGAAGTGATCGGAATTTCAGTTACTTTTTTTGAAATAAATTTGAACTTTAACATTTTGATTTTGGTTTTAAATTATTTGACACGGACTTCACAGATTATTTTTTACATCCCCCTGCCCCCTTCAAAAGGGGGAATTGGGCCACACTATTTAGTTTCTTGAAAGAACGACTGATTTTGAGATTGATTGATTTTCTGTTTGTAATCGAATAAGGTAAAGACCTTTTGGAAGAGATGAACCGTTTTTGTTTTTGCCATCCCAATAGAATGTATGTATGCCCGGCGACAGGTTCTCATCTGCAAGCGTAGCAATCTCACTTCCTAAAAGATTATACACTTTCAAGGCTATATGCTGAGCAGCAGGTACATTCACTTTTATATTTGTGATTTGACTGAA
>PLYJ01000197.1 GCA_003151745.1 Bacteroidota bacterium | reverse complement strand
CTTATCAGCATAAATTCGAATACAGTTATCTCTTTGGTGTGAGCAGAGATTTTGAATATCTATTAGAATCCAGCCAAGCAATGATTTATTTGGCTTCCTTAAAATTATTATTGAATAAAATTTAAACAGTTTCTTAATTTACCAATCTTTATATTCGCACAAATAAAAACCTCCGCCATGCTAATTCCAACACCCGAACCAACTGAACTTTCCGAATACTATCAATCGTACCTGAAAGAATATAATGGAAGCGATATGCTGAAAGATTTGATTGAACAACGTGATGCAACGCAAAAGTTTCTTCAATCTATTTCTCCCGAAAAGGAAACATACAAGTATGCGGAAGGCAAATGGTCAATCAGGGAAGTAGTCGGTCATTTAAGCGACACAGAAAGAATTCTCAGCTATCGCGCTTTACGGTTTGCACGCAAGGATAAAACACCTCTTCCCGGTTTTGAAGAAAATGAATACACCCTGCACTCTAATTATCATGTAAGAACATTGATAAGCATCGCAGATGAAATATTGTCTGTCCGAAATGCAAGCATCACCTTGTTCTCAAACATGAGCGAAAAGATGATGGAACAAACAGGCTCTGCAAACAACAATCCTGTCTCCGTAAAAGCAATGCTCTTTTTTATCATTGCACACCAGTTGCATCATTTGAATATAGTGAGAGAACGCTATCTGAAATAGATTTAAAAATCTACTTTTGCGCGCAACTTCAGAAACCGAGTAAACAATGAATATTCACGAATATCAGGGCAAATCAATTTTAAAATCTTTCGGCGTAGGAATACAGGAGGGCATAGTGGCTGAAACCGTTGGTCAGGCAGTAGAGGCAGCAAAAACTTTGTCACAACAAACAGGCACGAAGTGGTGGGTGGTGAAAGCACAGATACATGCAGGAGGGCGCGGCAAAGGCGGTGGCGTCAAGCTTGCCAAGTCATTGGATGAAGTAAAAGAAAAAGCCGAAAACATCATCGGTATGCAACTGGTAACTCCTCAAACAGGAGCACAAGGAAAGAAAGTGCATAAAGTTTTGATTGCACAGGATGTGTATTATCCCGGGGCATCTCCCACAAAAGAATTTTATATGAGCGTATTGCTCAACCGCCAGGAAGGGAGAAACACGGTTATGTATTCAACGGAAGGCGGCATGGACATTGAAGAAGTGGCTGCAAAAACTCCTGAACGTATTTTCAAGGAAGATATTGATCCCAAGGTCGGACTTCAACCTTTCCAGGCACGCAAGATCGCTTTCAACCTCGGCTTGAGCGGCAATGCATTTAAAGAGATGACGAAGTTTGTCTCGTCTCTATATAAAGCATACGATGCTATTGATGCTTCGCTTTTTGAAATCAACCCAGTACTTAAAACTTCTGATGATAAAATAATAGCTGTTGATGCAAAAGTAGGTTTAGATGAAAATGCATTGTTCCGTCACCCTGACTTTGCAGCCATGCGCGACAAGCTGGAAGAATATCCAACAGAAGTAGAAGCGAGCGAACACGACCTAAATTACGTAAAGCTCGACGGCAACGTAGGCTGCATGGTCAATGGTGCAGGCCTTGCCATGGCAACGATGGATATTATCAAGCTGGCAGGCGGCGAACCCGCTAACTTCCTTGACGTTGGCGGAACGGCCAATGCAGAAAGAGTGGCAGCAGCTTTCAAAATCATTTTAAAAGACCCGCATGTAAAAGCAATTCTCATCAACATCTTTGGTGGTATTGTCCGCTGCGATCGCGTTGCACAAGGTATTGTAGATGCATGCAAGATTCTTGGAACTGTTCCTGTGCCCATCATTGTTCGCCTACAGGGCACCAATGCTGTGGAAGCAAAAAAAATCATTGATGAATCAGGATTGAAAGTGTATTCCGCGATTCTTTTGAAAGAAGCCGCTGATTTAGTTAACGAAGTTCTAAAAAAATAAATTAAGGGAACGCAGATTCTTATGATGGTTATGATTTTCGCTGGAAAATCTTAATCAATCTTAATCATCATAAAAATCCGTGTTCCTTTTTCTATCACCCTACTACATGAAAACTCTTAACAACGAAGAAGCATTCCTCGCTGTTCCCGAACCGGAGCTTTGCTCCTACGAAAAATCGAAGTTCGTTATTCAACAGGCTCCCTACGAACACACATCTTCTTATTTGCAAGGTTCTGCAAAAGGTCCCGCTGCCATTGTTTCCGCTTCGCACTTTGTAGAATTCTATGATGAAGAGTTGGATAAGGAAACCTATAAACAATGCGGCATTGCAACGCTTCCTCCAATTGATTTCAAAAACAAAGTAGATGCTGATGCCATTGCATTGATTGAATCAGAAACTGACAAGCTGATTAAAGATGGTAAGTACGTTGTTTCCATCGGCGCTGAACATACCGTCACGCTTGGCTTCGTAAAGGCACATGCAAAAAAATATAAGAACCCTACCGTCTTGCAGATTGATGCCCATTCCGATCTTCGCTCATCCTATCATGATAATATATATTCTCATGCATCGGTGATGGCGCGCATCCATGATATTAAAATACCGCTTGTGCAAATCGGCATTCGTGCACAGTGCAAAGAAGAATCTGATCTGATTAAATCATCTGACAACATTCATACTTTTTATGCGCACCACATCCGCAAGAGCAAAAGATGGATGGAAGAGGCAATTGCCAAGCTTTCTGATAATGTGTACCTCACCATTGATGCTGACGGCTTTGACCCTTCTGTGATACCCGCTGTAGGTACTGCCGAGCCAAATGGTCTTTTTTGGGTGGAAACACTTAACTTCCTGAAGCAGGTTTTTGAAAAGAAGAATGTGGTGGGCTTTGATGTCGTGGAATGCGCACCCATGCCCGGAACCATTCTTTCTGAATACACCCTTGCTAAGCTTATTTACAGGCTTATCGGTTACAGCACTTTAAAAAATCCGTGATAAGCTCTGTTCTCTATTGCTTTTGTAAGGTAGCCACAGATTCGCATATTTAAAAAGAAATAACTCAAAAAATAATCTGCGAATCCCGAATAATCGGGACAAGTTCTGCGGCAGTACATATCCTGCTTGAGTCAAGTTAGCGATCAACGCTTCAAAAATGTATTCACATTTTACAAATAATGAGGCACATTTTTATAAAAGAGAGGCACACATTACTAATGGTGTTCGACAAATTGATAAAAAGGAGTTACAAATTATAAAAAGCGTGGCACAAATTTGTAAAGACGAGGCACAAATTGAAAATATGTAGGAGCAAATTTGTAAAAGGGAAGCACAAATTATAAATAGTAAGGCACAAATCGTTAAAAGCGAGGCACAAACTGGTGAAGGCGTGGCACAAATTTGTAAAATGTGAATACATTTTTGAGGTGATTCCTTATAAAAATGCATTTCTTACATAAAAATGGTGCTAAACTCATGGCATCTCTTAGGTTTGCGCAAGTTAATT
>PLYJ01000152.1 GCA_003151745.1 Bacteroidota bacterium | reverse complement strand
CATCCACATCGGCATCGGTGGCGATTACAATTTTATTGTAACGCAATTCCTCGAGTCCATCTTCAATATTAAGTGCATTCTGCAAAAGATTAAACTCTTCGTTTTCATACACTACTTTCTTTGTCAGTCCATAGCAATTGAGTGGTTTACCCCTCAAACTAAACACAGCCTGAGTATTCACATCTCTTGACTTGGTGATGGAACCACTTGCAGAATCACCTTCAGTAATGAATATGGTGGACTCAAGACGGTCAATATGTTTGGAGTTTAAATGGACACGGCAATCACGCAGCTTTTTGTTGTGCAGGTTGGCCTTCTTCGCCCTTTCGTTTGCCAACTTCTTGATGCCTGCAATATCTTTCCGCTCTCTTTCACTCTGCTGAATCTTTTTAAGAATAGCATCTGCAACAAGGGGATTTTTATGCAGGTAGTTATCAAGCTCTGTCTTTACGAAATCAACAATCCATGTTCTTATCTGCGGCCCATCCGGTGAAGTGGTAAGTGAACCAAGCTTTGTTTTTGTCTGCGATTCAAACACAGGCTCCTNNGATCGAATTCCTTTTTATAAAACTCGCGAATTGTTTTTACAATTGCTTCACGGAAGGCTGCCTGGTGCGTGCCCCCCTGCGTTGTATGCTGCCCGTTGACGAAGGAATAATAGTCTTCCCCGTAAGCAGTGGTATGGGTGAATGCAATTTCAATATCATCTCCCTTCAGATGAATGACGGGATAAAGCACTTCATCACTTGAGTTGCGCTCCAGCAAATCCTTCAGCCCGTTCTCTGAAAAGAACTTTTCACCGTTGAAATAAATGTTCAGCCCTTTGTTAAGGAAGACGTAGTTCCACAGCATGTTCCTCACATAGTCGGCGTTGTAACGATAATTCATAAAAACAGAATCATCGGGAATAAAAGTGAAGATGGTTCCGTTCTTTTCGCTGCATGATTTCTCTTTTTCATTCAGGGTAATATTGCCCTTGTGAAACTCCGCTACCTTTGTCTTACCTTCACGAATAGCTTGGACACGGAAGTAATTAGAAAGAGCATTTACAGCTTTAGTACCTACTCCGTTCAATCCCACACTCTTTTGAAATGCTTTGCTGTCGTATTTTCCGCCTGTGTTAATCTTGCTTACACATTCAATCACCTTACCGAGTGGAATGCCTCTTCCATAATCCCGCACTTCCACCTTGCCGTCTTTGATGGTCACTTCAATGTGCTTTCCGTAACCCATCACGAACTCGTCAATGGAGTTATCTATCGTTTCCTTCAACAACACATAAATACCATCATCCTTTGATGAGCCGTCGCCGAGCTTTCCGATATACATACCCGGGCGCGTTCGTATATGTTCTTTCCAGTCGAGTGACCGTATGCTGTCTTCCGTATATCCGTGAGCGGGCTGATTCTTTTCTGCCATATTATTTCTTTGATTACACCTATTTATTGATGGGTAGTAAAAATAGGTTGAATTCGATAATGGGATTGATTTTTAAGAGATAGATATTCACAGCAATTTGTTAAGTAATGGGATAAGGGAATAAGGTATATGGAATAGGGGACGGTCTTATTTCCACTATTTCCCTATTCCTTATTCCTTTCTTCTACTTCATTCAATTTTTCAATGACTCTTGCTTCATCCAAATCAATCTCAAGACACTTTACTCTTGATGTATGCCCTTTCTTAAGAATAATCTTTGATTTGGAAACACCCAAAACTTCACTCATATATTCAACGAGGTGTTCGTTCGCTTTGCCGTTAACGGCAGGCGTTTTTAAACGAACCTGCCAACCTGCTCCGCTGATTGCGGAGGCGTCTCCGATTCTCTCTACCTTATCGAAACGCTGATTGGGCTTGACTTTCACATAGAGTATCATCGGGAGGGCGAAGATACATACTCATTTGAATTTAACAGACGGGACACAAAATTTTGTGTCCCTACACAAATAAAAAATCCCGCATTGCTGCCAGCAACGCGGGATTATAATAACAATTAAAAAATACAATTACTTGTGAGCAGGCGCTTGCTGTTGTCTTTCTTTCATTTCCTTCATCTCCTGCGCCTCGGGGTTTTCAAGATCTTTCACCCACTTGCCTTGCTTGTTGATATAGTATGACTTGTTGTCTTTTCTAACCAATGCCTGTCCGCTATTGAAAAGCTGTGCATCTTCAAACTGCATTGGGATAACAACCTTGCCAGCGCCATCAATAAATCCCCAATTGCCAAGTTTTACAGCAGCAACACCGTCGCTATAGTTACGGGCATTTTCATATTTAAGTGCAATCACTTCTTTAGCATTCTTGTCAATGAAACCCCATTTGCCGTCTTTTTCAACACGCGCAATGCCGTTGATAAAATCATCTGCAAACTGGTAGTCAAAAGGAATTATTGTTTCGCCTTTCTGATTGATGTAACCATTCTTGCTGCCTTTGGCAACACGTGCAAGACCGCCTTTAAATACAGAAGCATCACTATATATAAACCGAATGGCTACCTCACCTTTGTTATTAATGAACCCGCGAAGATGGTTTTGAAGCACCAGCGCCATGCCTTCAAAGAACTCGCTGCCGGCTTCGTACTTAGCGGGAACTACAACGTTTCCACTTTGGTCTTTGTAACCCACTTTTGCATTTTCATAAAAGCGAACAAGATCCTGCGCCATGCAAAATGTGGCAGAGAATAAAATTAAACTTGCTGTTGCTACTAATTTAATGGTCTTTTTCATGGGAGTAAAATTTAGATTTTAGTTATATATTTTAAATTGATTATTTATTTGCTTTGACCTTGCTGATTGGACTACAAAGATATGAAACTTCTGCATTATACTCCTAATCCGAAGGTTTTTACAAACATAGCAAATATTCTTTAAAAAGGGGTATATTCGTGAAAATGGGTTACTTTTGTTTATGCCACATAAGATATTGAGCATGTTGAGCAAAACGAAATACCGACCTTCTTCGGGAAAAAGAATCTGTTTACTTTTTTGTTTTTCTTTTTTTATTCTAAATGCCGCATTTGGGCAACGCGGAACATGGACATGGATTAGTGGCGACAGTGCAGCTAATTCTAATGGAGTATTTGGGATACAGGGAATACCCTCACCATCCAACAAACCACCTGCGTTATATGAACCTTGTCAATGGACAGATTTAAATGGTAACTTTTGGTTATATGGAGGAGAAAGTAATAATGGTACGCTAAATGATTTATGGAAATATAATCCCACTAACAATGAATGGATGTGGATGACTGGAACACATAACGATAATGATTCTGGTAATTATGGAATTCAAGGAGTTGCTTCATCAGCAAATCGTCCACCATCAAAAGGTTGGGGCACTTTATCATGGACAGATCTTGATGGAAATTTATGGATGTTCGGTGGATCAGCAGATAATAGTCGATTCAGCGATCTTTGGAAATATGATATATCTATTAATGAGTGGACGTGGATGAAGGGACCTAATTCAATTAATCAACCCAGTATCTATGGGATTAAAGGAGTTCCAAATACTTTAAACAATCCTGGTAATCGGTGCGAGACATCCGCCTCATGGGTTGATAATTCAGGTGATCTTTGGCTGTTTGGTGGTTATTGGAGATATTTAATATGCTTGGACAGAAGACCTCACCCCTGCCCCTCTCCTCAAGGAGCTACTGTGTACCCACATCT
>PLYJ01000079.1 GCA_003151745.1 Bacteroidota bacterium | reverse complement strand
ATGCTTAACCTGACGGCTATGACCCAACCCCCTTCGCCAACACATAAACACAACCCACAAGGGGGAATCCGCCGCCATTTTCCAAAACATGTAAGTCATTTCCACTTTTTTCCAATCTTTTCGTGTTTTTTCCGCTTGCGTAAGTTAGTTTAGGGCGGGGGGTGCTATACTTTTGTATCCGTAACGTTACAGGAAGAATAGGCCCTGTTTTCTTCCGATCAAAATGAATGGGGCAAAAATTAAAAACAAATACAATTTAAACAGAGCGGCGGCAGCTCTATAAACTCTGCCAACAAAAAAATGAGAAAACCAATTATTTCAATCAAGCTGAACCCCAGGAACTATGCAGGGCTGGTCAATCTTGCCAACCGCTGTGTAGGCAGTCTCACAGGCAACCTGAATTTCACAACAACTTCGCCGCCACTCCTGGCAGTGCAGTCGCAAATTACGTCTGTTGTGAACGCGATAGCCGTGTGGGGGCCCAAAGGCAACCGCGGAAGTCACGCCGACTTGCTGGATCTGCGCAACAAAGCATTGATGCTGTCGCAAACACTGAAAGCGCTGAGCCAATATGTGCAGAACACCGCACAGATAGCAGCAGCCAGTGATTACTCACTGATGGCTGCCATCATCAGCACCAGCGGTTTCGACCTTGCAGTAGTGCCAACGCCGGTGGGTGTGCTCAATGCGGTGACAGGTTTCAGGAAGATGACTTCTTCAAGTCTGAATCCGAACCAGGTAAAGTTTAAGTGGAAAAAACCTCTTGACGCTTCTACAGCCAATGTATATGTCTACAGAGTGATGAGGGGAATGACCACAGTCTTTGCCGCAGCCACGCAGATTGCCACTACCAGCCGTGTCGAATTCATTGACACCAACGCAACAGGAACTGTACAGACGTACACGTACTGGATCGTACCGGTGAACAATGAGGGCGACGGAGCAGCTTCAGTTGCTGTGACGGTGAGTGTGTTGAGTTGATGATGTAGTATTCGGATTTTAATCTCCCGTAATACTGCGGGAAGGAAGTTACTGAATAAGGACTAAGCGAAAAAGGACTCGCTCCTGTAAAAGGGAGCGGGTCTTTTTTGTTTCTGTCATTGCGAACGCAGTGAAGCAATCCCATCTTCGTAGCGGGGGATTTCTTCAGTCGTACCTCCTTCGCAATGACGGTACTTATTGTTTGGCACCTCTGTGTCTTTGTGCCTCTGTGGTGATTATCTTTGCAGCCCATTTTTTAAAAAGCTCTCTTCGTTTGGCGAATATCAATCCTTTAGAAATTCCTGACAGCGGCATAGGCAAAAAGCTATACGCTTATCAGCATGGAGCCATTGAGCAGATACTGGATCGCCTGAAAGATCATCCCTCAAAGTTTAATCTCCTCTATCAGCTTCCCACCGGCGGCGGCAAGACAGTTATCTTTTCTGAAATAACGCGGCGATATATTGAGTCAGTCGGTAAAAAAGTATTAATACTCACGCACCGCATTGAGCTCTGCGGGCAGACACACCAGATGCTGAATGAGTTTGGTGTAAAAAATAAGGTGATCAACAGCGCTGTGAAAGAGCTGCCTGTACCCAACGACTACATGTGCTTTGTGGCCATGGTAGAAACGCTGAACAACCGCCTGCGTGATAAAATCCTTGATCTCGATAACATCGGGTTGATGATTGTGGATGAAGCGCATTATAATTCTTTCGGAAAACTTTTGAAGTTTTATGAAAAGGGTGTGGTGCTTGGTGTTACGGCTACTCCGTTAAGCTCCAACATTGATCTGCCCATGAGGGACACGTATGATGAGCTGATTGTGGGGGAATCTATTTCTTCTCTTATCGGGCAGGGTTTTTTAAGTCGCGCCACAACCTATAGCCACCAGGTGGGATTAACTTCACTGAAGGTGGGCATCACCGGCGATTACACGGTTAGCTCCAGCGAGCGACTGTATAATAACTACGCCATGCAGGACATGCTGCTGAATGCATACGTAGAACACAGCCTCAGCAAAAAGACGCTGATCTTTAATAATGGTATTGAAACGAGCAAGCGTGTGTATGCTAACTTTATCCAGAGCGGTTATGATATACGGCACTTAGATAATACCAATACTGCTCATGAACGAAAAGAGATACTGCAGTGGTTCCGCGAAAAACCGGATGCCATACTTACTTCTGTGAGCATTCTCACCACAGGCTTTGATGAACCCACGGTGGAGAGCATCATCTTGAACCGTGCCACGAAATCGCTGACGCTTTATTTTCAGATGATAGGAAGAGGATCGCGCGTGCTGCCGGATAAGAAGGAGTTTACCGTGATTGACCTCGGCAATAACCTGAGCCGCTTTGGTTTGTGGGAAGCGGAGATTGACTGGATGAGCATTTTCCGCAATCCTGACTTGCATCTTGCCGCAATAAGAAGCGACGAGCAAATAGAACGTGCATTCAAATATGTAATGCCTCAAGAGCTGCGAAATAAGTTCAGCAAATCTTCTTCCATTGACTTTGATGTGAAAGAGGAACATCAGAAGGCGCTGAAAGGCCACCACCGGCCAAGAACAGTGATTGACCGTTCTATCGAACAGCATGCGCGTATGTGCATAGAAAACAGCGCAGATTCGACCGAAGCTTTGATGCTGGCGGGATTGCTGAAAGAGGAGATTGAATACCGCGTGCGGATTTATGCACAATGCTTAAGCCGGACTACCGAGAGCTACGTCCGCTGGATGCAGGATGAATATAAACGGAGACTTAGATCAGGATTGGTGATGAAGTATATGGTTTCGCCATCATCGGATTAGAAAAAAATACAAGCCGCAGATTCGCAAATTATTTTTTGATTTATGTTTTAATCTGCAAATCTGTGGCTATCATGAACTACTCCGCCGCAGAGCGGACGGAGTATCTGTTAAATCATAAATATGTCTCGCCCCAGAGGGGCGGGGAATTAAACCCATAGAGATTAAATGATTAAAATCAAATTGATTCACTGTCTTATTTTCTCAACCTCTTATATAGTTTTTTGATTACCCCTTCTTTGTCCTTCTCTAACTTTTTATCCAGCTTTTTAAAAGGCATGTGAACATCGTAGTATTTCTCACCCCAGGTAATAATTTCAATAAGCACGGGTATGAGATCAATTCCTTTGTCAGTAAGCTGATAAAGAATTTTTGCTTTGCTGTCGGGATGTTTTGCTCTAGAGATAATACCTTCTCTTTCAAGCAATGCTAACCTGTCCGCAAGAATATTGGTAGCTATGTTCTCTTTGCTATCCAGGAAATCCCCATACGTATTCTTGCCTTTAAATATCATATCCCTGATGATGAGCAGGGACCATTTATCACCATAAATATCAAGCGCTGTGCTGACGGGGCAGTCGGTTCTGTAGATGCTTTTTTTCTCTTTCATGCCTCAAAGTTACACATTCACTTGCAAATAACAAGTACATTTTATTCCTTTGCACTTGCACTTAGCAAGTAATAGATTTAAGGTAGAAGAAATGCCAAAGCCCACGTATGAAGAAGTGAAGTTCGCCTGCATTATGAGCCTCATCACGACCTTCTTTGTAACGATTACATTGGTTTCAATAAATGTCGGGTTTACGGACCGGTTTATCTTTGTGTGGCTCAGGTCATGGTTTATTGCTTTCATTATAGCTTTACTTTCCATCTTATTTATTGCTCCGGTGGTGAAAAGGTATTTAGATCGTAATGAAAAGAAGTAAAAAATAATCTGCGAATCTGCGGTTAATAACAATCAGACACTATGGCAACAACAGTAATAAAAAAAGAATCCCTTGGCTTTTTGAAAACACTTTCAAAAAACAATAACCGTGACTGGTTTAATAATCATAAAAACCAATACCTGGAAGCACATGCTAATATCGTTGCCCTTGCCGATGCCCTGTTGGTAGAAATGAACAAGCACGATAAAATTGAAACGGCTTCAGGAAAGAAGGCCTTGTTCAGAATTTATAAGGATGTTCGCTTTTCAAAAGTCAAGACCCCTTATAACAAGCATTGGAGCGGCACTTTCAAAAGAGCAACAAAAAAACTGAGAGGAGGATATTATTTTCGCATCGAGCCGGGTAACTCCTATTTGGTTGGCGGCTTCTGGGGCCCTGATGCAAATGACATGAAACGGATAAGGCAGGACATAGAATCAAATTACAAGGGCTGGAAAAAAATGCTTGGAAATAAAACACTGGTGAACACATTCGGCAAGCTGATAGGGGAGAAGGTAAGCTCAGCTCCGCGTGGCTATACCAGGGACCATCCTGCCATTGACCTGCTGCGCCACAAGCAGTTTCTTTTAAAATATGAATTCACGGATAAAGAAGTGTGCAGCAAGGATTTTGTACTTAAGGTGAATGATATATATAAGAAAATGCGCCCCTTCTTTAACTTTATGAGTGAAGTACTTACTACCGACGCCAACGGAGTGTCTATCGTAGATTAACAAAAACGTCGAAGACACCCCAATTCGTATATTTGTAACGATTCGTATTTCGTAGATTTTTCAAAAAAAGAAAGGGTTTCATCTTCGCTCCCATTCTCTCATAGGTTTGACAGATACAACCCTTGAATTTTCAGATATCCATTTAACGTATATCAAAGGTAATGCCATGCAATAGGGTATAGGGAGAAATTTCGATGAGTTGCCGGAAGCAGGGGATAGATCATGGAATTTGTCTTATAAACGCTCATAGGCTTTGCACAGATAGTTTTTCATTGTGTTTCTTTCTGGGATGGAAATCAACTTCAGGAAAATATTTTACGCTGTCATTTGAACAATGACAAACAATAGATAGTTTTTATTATTTACTTCCCTTCATTGCTGATGTTACTTTACAGTGTGTTTAGGTTTAAGTTTAAAGGTTAAGTTTTTCATGTTTAGGTTTAAGTTTTAAATCTCAGCCCCGTAAGGCAGATAAAGTTAGTAAAGAGGGTAAAAGCTCCCAACTCTGTAAAGTTGGGAGCTTTTTTTATTTGTTGATTAAATCAATGTTTTATTAGCTTTGCGCATTCACCAACTAAAAATATAAACACTATGAAAAATCTTAACACTTATTTTAAACCAATCTTAGCATTGGTTTTTGCTGTTGCACTGTTTTCGTGCAATAACCCAAAAACAAAAAAAGAAGAAGCTCAAAAAACTGATGATGCCACTGCATCCACTCCGTTTAAAGCCTTTCTGGTTAAGCATACGGTAGCAGATTATGCCAAATGGCTGCCCGCTTATAATGCTAATGACTCATTAAGAAAAGCATACGGCTTGACGAGTTACGGACTGGGAAGAGGCCTGGATGATTCTAATACAATTGTGGTAATGAATAAAATGGATGATGTGCAAAAGGCAAAAGACTTTACCGCACTTCCTGATCTTAAAGATGCCATGATGAAAGCCGGTGTAACCAGTGCGCCTGAGTTTTCTTATTGGAATGTGATTCGAAATGATGATTCAAAAATTGATCAGAAAGAGCGCATCATGGTAACACATCATGTGAAAGACTTTGCTGCGTGGCTGAAAGTTTACGATGGGGAGGGTAAAGCAAAAAGAATGGAGGAAGGAATGATAGACAGGGGTGTGGCCCGCAGCGTAGATGATTCCAACATGGTTTCCTTAGTGTTTGCTATTACTGACATGGCAAAAGCAAAGGCAGCCATTACTTCAGACGCGAAGAAAAAACTAATGACGGATGCAGGGGTTGACAGTCCTCCTACAATAATGTTTTATAAATTTGAAATGCAATAAATAAAAATTTCTTCAACACGGAAAAGCCGGTTTGGGTAGTTCTCCTGAACCGGCTTTTTATTTCCAGCGGAAGGAATTTATCATTTCGTCAATGTCCTTATTGACGAATTCAAGCACAGGCGCAATCGAATCGGGTTGCGGCACTGCATAGAAATAAAGCGAGCAACGCACAAAATGATGCACACTGTCGGTTACGAAAAACTGTGTGGGCGATGCTGCAGGCCCTTTAATCTCGTAAAAGATTCCATACACATGATGATCGGGTACATTGATCACAATGTCCCTCATGCCTGATGCTTTTGGAATGTGCTTGTCTGCAAGGGTGTAAAAGTCCTGTGTATATTTATCAAGGTCGTTGCGTACGGATTTGTAGCTAAGATAGAGTGTGCCTCTGAATTGCGGATATTCCACATTCATCCAGCAGGGTTCAGACATGCGGTCGGTGTCGAGCACCACTTCTGCATATATAGGATAGTTGAACGTGAAAGGGCATGAAGGGCTGTTAAATGTGCGGTATTCCTTGTGAGGAAAAGCGATTCTGTAAAAACCTCTCGGGCGTGGAGTGAAGTTATCATCCCTGCAAGAGCAGAAACAAGTAATAAGTAATAAATAATAAGTAATAAAACGCACTTGTTTATTCATTTTTTATTATTCCTTCTTCATTATTTTCAATTTCATCTTCCTTCTTCGTCTCGGGGATTTCGATTTTCACTCTTTTAATTCTGCGCTTGTCAGCAGACTCAATGGTGAAAACAATGTCGTTGAAGCGCACCACTTCGTTTTTCGCAGGCAGGCGTCCTGTCATTTCAAGAATAAGGCCGGCAAGTGAATCAATTTCATCTTTACACATGTCAAACAGTTTCCTGTCAACTCCCATCACGCGGCTCATGTCGTTGAGAAGCGTCTTACCTTCAAATATAAATGTTCTGTCGTCAAGCTTGCTGTATGCCAGCTCATCATCGTCGAACTCATCACTTATCTCGCCTACGATTTCCTCAAGTATATCTTCCAGCGTAACAATGCCGCTTGATCCGCCATATTCATCCACTACGATGGCAAGATGCATTTTCTTTTCCTGGAATTCCTGAAGCAAGTCGTTTATCTTTTTACTCTCAGGCACAAAGTAAGCAGGCCGAATCAGCAATTCCCAGTTGAAATTCTCTTCATGCTCTTTATCAAGAAATGCAATGAGGTCCTTTATATATAGGATACCCGTTACATGATCGAAAGTTTTATCAAAGACCGGAATTCGTGAATAGCCGTTTTCACGGATAATGGCAAGCACATCCGGAAATTTAGTTTGTTTATCAAATGCGATGACGTCCATGCGCGGCTTCATAATTTGTTTTACATCCGTGTTGCCGAAACGTGCAATGCCTTTGAGAATTTTTTTCTCTTCCTCAGGTGTGTTTATGTCAGAAGTTATGTCAATGGCGTGAGTAAGCTCTTCCACTGAAATATCATATCCTTTTTGACCGAGACGTCTGTCAATAAAAGAAGTAGAGAGAACAAGCAGTGCACTAAACGGGCGCAGGATTTTATCAGCCACAAAAACAGGAAACACACTTATATTTGAAACCAACAAAGCATTTTGCGTGGCATATACTTTTGGAAGCACTTCGCATATCATTACAATGATAAATGTTACGACAGCTACCTGAATTACAAAGCCCAGGATAGGCGAAGCACTGAAGTCAAAGAACTGCGTCATTAGCACGGACGACAGGACGATGATGGCAATGTTTATGAAATTGACAAGGATCAGAAGTGTGGCAAGTAATCGCTTAGGCGTACTGAGCAAATGAAAAATGAGACGACCGGAACTGTGTTTGGCATTTTTTAATTCCATCAGCTGGGGCGGAGTGATGGAGAAGAAAGCTGTTTCAGCGCTTGAAACAAATCCTGAACCTAAAAGCAATAAAATGAAAACAATGATCTCCCACGTGTCGCCCCATGAGAATGACTGTTGAACAAGATGGGGAATTACAGTTAGTAACGTGTTATGAAGATCACCCGTTGAGGTTTCCAATAGAATGTGTTACAGAAATGATCTACGAATTACGAATTATTACGAATGACCAGACGATTCGTACATTAGTACGGATTCGTAATTCGTAGATTAAAAGATTTAAAACGGCAGATCATCCGTTTGTTCTGTAGCTGCAGGAAGAGGTGTTTCTTCTGTTCTTGCTGCCGGACCGCTGCTTATAGAATGAGAAGATGAATCATCGCCTTTTCTGTCTAAGAATGTCATATTGTCAGCAACTATATCGGTGAAATATTTTTTATTCCCTTCCTCACCTACTGTACGAGTCTTAATCTTGCCTTCGATATATATAAGCTTTCCTTTGCGCACATACTTTTCTGCAAGCTCAGCAAGTTGTCTCCACATAACAATATTGTGCCATTCTGTTTGGTCCACTTTATTGCCCGATTTGTCTTTATAAGACTCAGAAGTGGCTATTGAAAATTTTGCCATAGCAGTTCCGTTTTCGAGATAACGTACTTCAGGATCTTTCCCTACATAGCCGACTAAAATTACTTTGTTTACACCGCTCATAATTTATGATTTTAAAGGTTAATGTTTAGTTTAAAGAACAAAAGTAAAAAAACATTTTGGACAAGCAAGCGGTTTTCTTCTAACAAGGTGATTTTACCACAGAGATACGGTGACACAGAGGAAATCCTAAAGTATCGAAACCCTGTGTCTCTGTGGTTAACTCCTCTCAAGATACCGCTCAATCAGCCTCGGAACAGCATACCTTTTCAATTGCTTTGAGGAGACAGCAATAAGACTTTTGCCTTTCATTTCTTCACCCGGCTTCAATTCAATTTCATAAAACCTTGCATGGATGGTTTGATGGCTGAGCAAGTGCCTGTTATTAGCACTCACAACACCTACTTTCGCTTTTACTCCTTTGAAATAGTTTTTCCATTCTTTGGTCTGCATTAATTTTTTAGCAGTTAATCGTTTATCAGTTTCAATCAACGGGAAGTCATAGAGGTTCTTCCAGATATCGTTGGCTGTTCTTTTCTTTAGAAACAATTTCCCGTTTTGCCTGATTACAAGGTAATGAAAATAGCGATTGCGTGCTTTCGCAGCTTTTGCTTTCACAGGAAGTTGATTTACTCTTTTATTCCTGAAAGCAAAGCAACTTTCATGTAAAGGACAATGAATACAATCCGGATTGGCAGGCCTACATTGCACTGAACCAAACTCCATGATGGCTTGGTTGAAAATGCCAGGAGGAAAGCCTTCAATAAGTGACTGTGCAAGCGCGTAGAATTCTTTTTTCGCTTTACCTGAATTAATAGGAGTGTCAATTCCAAAATACCTGCTAAGCAGCCGATACACATTGCCATCCACTACAGCATACGGTTTGTTAAAAGCAAATGATAAAATTGCTGCTGCTGTGTATTCCCCAATCCCTTTCAACTTAATAACGTCAACATGCTCATTAGGGAATTTTCCTTTGTGCGTTTTTACAATTTCCTTTGCAGTGGAATGAAGGTTTCGTGCACGTGAGTAATATCCCAATCCCTGCCATAGCTTCATTACTTTATCAGCAGGAGCAGTGGCAAGATGCTTCACAGTAGGAAATCTGCTAACAAATTTCTCGTAATACGGTAAGCCCTGTTCCACCCTTGTTTGTTGCAGAATGATCTCCGAAAGCCATATCCGGTAAGGATCATTAATGTTGCGCCAAGGCAGATCACGCTTATGCTGCTGATACCAATTGATAATACCTTCTGAAAAAAACTTCGAACTCATTTGCTGCAAAGTTGTACAATTTACCTTGCATCGTAAACTGTAAACCGTAAACTGTAAATTTGCGACCTTGGCCCTGTAGTACAACGGATAGTATTCAAGTTTCCGAAACTTGTGATGTTGGTTCGATTCCAACCGGGGCTACTACTAAATGTAAGCTATCCGTTAAAAGGGGGTCGCTTTTTTTATTTTTCCCCTTTACTGAAAGGATGTGATCCTTTGATAAAGGGATGCATCCTTTTTGGGGAGAAATGTTTTATTGTCCGGTAAAGATAAAGCCGAAGACGCAATTGCATCTTCGGCTTTTTTATATAGTTTTAGGTTATCAGAACTACAACTATATGATGCAAAGTAACAACTTTAGTGGCAAACCTATTATCAGTCAGATTTTAAATCTCCTACCGCGAGATTTGGTTTACCGGACAGCTGTAAAGCACAAAGCAGACAGATATGTCAAAACATTCAAGACCTATGACCACCTCATGACCATGCTTTATGCGGTTTTGAGTGATTGTAGCTCACTGAGAGAACTCTCTACAGCAATGTTAGCCTGTGAAGGTAAACTGAATTATTTAGGCATAGATTATTTCCCTAAGCGAAGCACTTTGTCCGATGCCAATAGTCGCAGAAGCCATCAGGTATTTGAGGATATTTATTATGTACTGTTTAAAATGTATGGGCATGTTTTATCGGACAGCAGCAGGTATAAAGCATTCATGAAAAAATTGTTTGTGGTGGATTCCACCACCATTACCCTGTTCAATGACGTGCTCAAGAGTACCAGCAAGGCAGTGAATGGAAAAAGGAAAGGGGGATTGAAAATTCACACCTTAATGCAGTCAAACTAAGATGTTCCATGCCTGATTAATCTTACACCCGCTGCATGCAATGATGTTAATTTTCTTTCCCAAATCAAACTACCGTCCGGTTCGTGGTTACTCTTTGACAGAGGATATACAGACTATCACTTTTATAGTGCTTTGACCAAGAACGATATTTTCTTTGTCACCCGGCAAAATAAAAATGCAGTCTATCAGTTCATGGACTCATTGGAGCATCCACATTCAGATGCCGAGCCATTACAAAAAGACCAGCATATTCATATCATTCGTAAGAATCTCAAACTCTGTTTAAGGCGAATTGAATGATTCGACAAGCAGCGTAACAAAGTCTTTGTCTTGCTGACCAATAATTTTGAATTGCCTGCCGCCACCATTGCTGCTCTTTACAAAAAACGTTGGCAAATTTAGAGCCTCTTTAAGCGACTCAAACAAAACTTTAGTATCAAATATTTCCTCGGTGATTCTGCCAACGCTATCAAAATTCAGGTATGGGTTTGTCTGATCGCTCATCTGATTTTGAAAATTATTCAACTTCAGGCAAACCGTAAATGGGCATTTAGTAACCTGGCTGCTTTAATAAAATATCATTTAATGAGCTACATACGTTTGTTTGAGTTTCTCAAAAATCCATTTGCTGCATTTAAAGAATTATCTACAAAACTAATTTCTCAAGGGCAGTTATTTCCTACTTAGGGGAGGTTACTTTCTATGCAGCAATCCATTTTTGATTATTTACAGCAAAATAAGCATGTCTTCTGCACCCTATCAACTTTTAGCGGACAGTAAAGGGTGAAATGCTTTTTTTGCGAAATTTCGTGAAATTTTTTCATTTTGCTTTTAACCTGTCAAGTTTTTAAAAGCAAAATTCCATTTCAAATTCTTCTTTTTATGATTTTAACGGAATAATCATTCGGAATTATTTTTTCTCCGTGCGTATGTGCATATACTTTAGTGAACTCAGCGCCGAAATAAAGTATGATGGCTGAATAATAAACCCACACAAGAATTAAAATGACGGAACCCGCTGCACCATAGATGGAGGCAACGGCAGAACTGCCAAGATAAGCGCCGATAGCGAATTTGCCAATCATAAAGAGCGTGGCTGTGAAGGAGCCGCCGATGACACAATCGCGCAGCACTATTTTTCCATCTGGCAGTGTTTTGAAAATAACGGTGAATAAAAGAGTGATGATAATGAAAACAAGGATGGTGTTGGCGGTATAAAATAAATAAACAGTGTCCTTTGGTAAATAGCCAAGCAGGCGTTTGTTGAGCACGTCCATCAGTGAATTGACAATTAAACCCACCAATAATAAAAACCCTACGGAGCCAATCATAGAGAAGGACATGAGACGGTTTTTTAAAAATTTAACCAAGCCTTTTTTGGGTTTTGCCTTGAGCCCCCATATATAATTAATAGAGTCCTGGATTTCGGCAAACACTCCCGATGCGCCGATGATTAAAATGATCACACCGATGGTTGTCGCAAACGTATTGCTGTTTGAAAGCTTCACATTTTTAATTGTTTCCTGGATTTGCATGGCAGCCTGGCTTCCCACAAGGCCGTTAATTTGTCCGAAGATTTCACCTCTCACAGCCTGGTCACCAAAAAATATTCCGCATAGGGAAATGATGATGATGAGCAGAGGAGGTAAAGAGAAAATGGTATAATACGACAATGCGGCGCTAAGCTTGATGGCATTGTCAGCTATAAATTCCCGGAATGTTTCTCTTAACAGGTGACCTGTTCTTTTTAGAAAGGATGATTTTTTCATAGTGATTTAAATAAACAGGTCATTTATTACTAGCTGCCTTTTATTGAAAAGCAACGGGTGCAGGTTTTGTAATGACAAAATCACGAAAACCGATGTCTGTTGTTTTGTCAGGATTTGTTTTAAATATATCGTTGCCGCTGCCGGGAATATTGGGATAAAATGCGATGGACACCTGGAAAATATTAAAAATCAGGTATTCGTTTTTAATAAGCAGGCCCAGTCCGAATTGTGAATATACAGGGCTATGATGAAAACCCACTGCTTGATTGCCAAGTAAGGCGGCCGAATAAATAAGATACGGACCAAATTCAAATCCCAAAACATTCCATGGGGAATAGGATTGCGTTTGCAATGTTAAAACTATTTTTTGTGTGCCAATTAAAGTGGTGCTGCTGAAACCACGAATGCCGTTTTCATTATTAATATTGATGTTGTCGGTAGGCAAACGGTTTAATCCCATAGTGAACTGAGGTTTTACAAATTGCCTGAACTTCCATTTGCCAATTTCAAACAGGCCTGTAAAATAATTGATGCCGGCAATGAAAACTCCCTGTTCAGGTCGCGTTGCCTCAAAGAATGTTCCATATTCCACATCCGTGCTAAGGTATCCCCACGGATTGTAATTTCCCCACGAAACTTTTGCGCCAAGGTACAGCCGACCGATATTGTTTTGTACCTGGTAACCGCCTGTCAGCCCGTATGTTTTTCCAATAGGAACATCTTCGGTAACTCCATAATTAAAAATATATTTATCCTTCACATATTTCCGCGTAGAGATTCCAATACTTGCCAGGTAAAAACGTTGGTCCGTATAAACATGCAGGGAATCGTATATTGAGGGTGGGCTTTCCAAATAATGAATATTTAAAAAACGTGCCGCCAATATTAAGTTGGTCGTACGCTTATCTTCCGTATTGCCTTTAAAAACTTGTTGTGATTTGCCTGCCCAATAGTCTTGCGTGTTGTATTTGAAATCCTCCTTTACATAACCTGCGTCATGATAATTTATTGAATCTACCCTGGTTTGTTGAGCAATGAGCACCCCGGCAGCCCATTTTGCAAAGGGTGAAAAAAACGGTCGTTCTATATCTATACTCTTGTTATAAAATTTGTATTCGTTAATGTCATAATGCAGCGTGCTGCTGATATAGGTGTTTCGGATATTAGGAATAAGATAATTTGTGCTGAATGCATTGGCCCTGTTAATAGTATTGAGCGAATAGCTATTTTGAAACTCATGCCCAAGCCCTAAAAAGTTTTCGTCTGTTAAATTACCTGTGAGGTGAGAGGGCGAAATTCCTCCACCCGGAACGATGCTCCAAATATCTATTTCGCGAATCAGAATATCAACGGAATCGGAATTAACTCCTGCGGGAATAACATAAAACGAAACTTCGTGAACATATTTTTGCGCACGGATTAAACGCTCCGATTCTTTTACAAGCAATGAATCGAATGAATCATTTTTATGAATAAGTAACAGGTTTTTTATTGTAATCAGCAGCGTCTGGACATGTAATGCATTTCCCGTTTTATATAAGAAGTTTTGCGGCCTGTTCACCGTATCACTGAGTGTATATCCGAAAGGATCAAATGTTACGATATTAATATGCCGGATAATTTTACCTTCGAAACTGCTGTAAGGCTGCGTTACCTCTCTTGTAATAGTGGCTTCTTTTTGGGGTTCATTAGGAGTGATCGGCTTAAAAATTAAATGATATATCAATTGGGTTAACCTGCTCTTTTTTGAAAAGCTCTCAATGTTCCGGTATATTTTAGATGAATCTGTTTTAGCAGGTTCGGTTTGTGCAAATGCAATGTGGTGAACACTGCTGAATACAAAAAGGAATAGAATTATTTTCCTGCACATCTAAAGATTCCAATACTGGTCCCGCGGAATTATATTTTCTTTGCAAGGAAGTAATTATTTTTGATTCCCGTTTTTCTTTTTTTCGTCTTCAACTTTTTTGTCCTCTTCCTTCTTCAGCTTAGCAGCAGCCTTTTCTTTTTTATTAAAATATCCTTTCAGAAGAAAATTATGTTTTGCCGCTTCCATATTTTCATTCAGGCCTTTGGTGCTCTTTTTAAGATTCATCATTGTTTGACTGAAACTTTCCGCAATGGTTGTATCCTGGATGAGGCGTCCCAAGGTTCCGTTACCACTGTTTATTTTAGTCATGATTTCCGCCAGCTGCCCGGTAATAATCTCTGCATTCACTACAGAGACCTGCAAACTCGCCATGATAGCATCCGTTTCCACCGGCTCAGTAGAACCCAGTTGTTGCCCGTCTTTGACCATGTGAGCATCACTGCTACCTTGCGTGATGACCAATATCTTATCCCCGATGATTCCTTCCGAGCCAATGGTTGCTTCACAATCTGCTTTTATAAATTGCTGAATGTCCTTTTTTATCAGCATATCCACCCGCACTGTTGAATCATTAATAATTTTGATGTTATCAACCGTGCCTACATTGATTCCGGAGAAACGTACATTGTTGCCTACCTGCAATCCGCTTATGCTATAAAAGGTTGTTGTTAGCTTAAAAACAGGGTTAAATAAATTTTTCTGCCTGCCTATTATAAAAATGGCAAGAATAAAAAAAGCCAACCCGATGGCAATAAACAATCCCAAGCGTATTTTAAATCCTGATGATTTTTCCATTTGTTATTCGTTGTTATTAATAAATTATTTAAAGAAAGATTTAATCATAGGGTCGGCTGAGTTTTCAAACTCTTCCAGTTTCCCTTCGCTGTAAACTTCTCCGTCCTTTAACATGATGACGCGGTTTGCAGTAGTTCTTGCACATTCTATATCATGTGTGATAATAATGGAAGATGTTTTATATTTTTTCTGAACATCGTTAATGAGTGCACTTATTTCGTCTGACGTAACGGGATCGAGACCGGTTGTCGGTTCATCATACAACATAATCATCGGGTCAACAGCAATGGTTCTTGCCAAACTGATGCGTTTGCGCATGCCACCTGAAAGCTGTGATGGCATTTTATTTAAAGCATCCGCCAAACCGACATTTTCCAAAACCTCTTTTACCTTTTCGTTTATTTCCTTTTCCGTAAGATTTTTTTTTATTCTTCTTAAAGGAAACTCCAAATTTTCTTTTACCGTCATAGAATCATACAATGCACCGCTCTGAAACAGAAAACCAATTTTCTTTCTTAATTCTCCTAGTTCTTTACCGTTTAATAAACTTACTTGTTTCCCAAGCACATCAATTCTTCCATCATCTGCATTTAGTAAACGAACGATGCATTTTATCAATACCGATTTACCGGTGCCTGATTTGCCGAGAACTACCAGGTTTTCTTCTTTAAAAAGCTTTAATGAAACATTTTTTAAAACTTCCTGGTTGCCAAATCCTTTTTTCAGGTTATTTATTTCAATGACCGCTTCATTACCTGTGGTTTGAGGCTGTGTATTAATTATTGTATTTTCCTGAGCGATATCCATTTAAAGCATATCTGTTATCTGCACTGCAATCATATCTACAATTATTACTAGCAAGGAGGCTAATACGACAGCGGAGTTTGCTGCTATGCCCACGCTCTCTGTTCCGCGTCCGGCATTATAGCCTTTGTAACATCCTACCAAACCGATAACTGCTCCGAACCAAAACGATTTTACTACGGCCGGTAAAAAATCAAGAAAATCAATATGACTGAATGCCTGTGAAAAAAATAAAACAAAATTTACCTCGCCTTTTATGTTTGCTCCTGCCCAGCTTCCCAAAATGCCAAGTGCATCGGCGTATAGCACCAATAAAGGTATCATCAAAGTGGCAGCCAACACCCTTGTAACAATTAGAAATTTCATCGGGTTGGTTGCAGATACTTCCATCGCATCAATCTGTTCTGTTACTTTCATAGAACCTAATTCTGCTCCCATGCCCGAACCGATTTTTCCTGCACATATCAAAGCAGTGATCACAGGACCCATTTCCCTGATGATGGATACGGCTACCATTCCCGGAAGCATGGTTACTGCTCCGAAAGTTACAAGCGCAGGGCGTGATTGAATAGTGAGCACCAAGCCCATAATAATTCCTGTAATTGAAATAAGCGGCAAAGACTTATTTCCAATCTGAAAACACTGGCGCAAAAACTCTTTGAATTCAAAATCTCGTGAAAACGTTTCCCTGACTATTCGAGCTGTGAAAAGAAAGAAGTTAGCCAGTTCGGTCAGAAATCCATTTGCTTTTTCAGTTTTATCAATCGTTTTTTCGCTCAACCTGATAGAGTGCTTGGTTGCAAAATTTTTTGCTTTGATAACAGGATTAAACTTTTTCATAATTAAAAACAGATGTAGCTATAAGATCTGAGAAAGAGCCGGTTTTATATTACATCTCATTCCGTTTCTTTTGGCTTTTTCTTTCTTCTTATAAAATCAAATCTTAGTTTTGATGCAGTAGGCACAATATTTCCAAGCAGAAATCCCCAGGGCTTTAAGGGCTCTATATGATCAAAAATAACTTTGACAATTGCAGTTAACGGAATAGAAAGAAACATACCGGGAATACCCCACAGGGCAGCGAAAATAAGAACAACGATTATAGAAATTAAAGCATTCAGTTTTACTCTTGAAGCCACGATGCGCGGGATGAGGTAATGATTATCTATAAATTGTATGAGCAGGTAAACTCCTAAAACAAGAAGAGCGGAAGTTCCGGAATCCTTTGTCACAAAAGCAATAATCATAGGTAATGCGATTGCAATTATTCCGCCGATATATGGAATGACGTTAAGCAATGCTCCTGTAATGCCAAGAATAATGGCATAGTCAATTCCAAGAATTAATAAGCCTGTTGAATTTAATATGGCGACAATAGCCCCTTCAACAAGAAGACCTACTAAATAACTTTGAATTAGTTTTTTAGAGCTAAACAAAACTTCAAAAACCATTTCATGATGTTCTTTCCTGAAAAGCTTGCGGATAAATTCCAAAAGCAAAGGCTTATAAAAAAGAATCATAAACAGATAAACAGGAAGCAAAACAATAATAAGCAGTATGCCGTTAATAGTAGCAAGCGTTTGTCCGATGGTGCCTCCCATATTTTTAATTGCATTATTTCGCGTATCTGCAATCCATGCATTTATTTTGGAAATTCGTATATTAAAAGTGTGAGAGAACCATTGAATAAGCTGCACACTTATCTCATCAAATTTATCTCTTAGCTTCGGGTAGGTTTCGCTAAATAAAGTTAACTGCACTGAAACAAAATAAATGAACAAGGCTGTTATTAAAATAACTAAAAGAACAGCGAGCGCAATAGCAACTATCTTATTTACTTTTTTTTGCACTAAAAAATTAACCACCGGGTTTAAGAGGATGGCAATAATGGTTGCATAAATTAAGGGCACAATAATTTCCTGCCCGATATACAAGGTATATACAAAAGCAAATGCACCAATAGATATTAGTGCAATCTGGGCATAAAACGGTATTTTTAACAACGGATTCACGGTAATTACAGCGAATCATTGCTGCGCTTGTTGAATATCTTTTTTAAAATATTCAGCCCGGAGGATTTTATTGCACCGGGATGTTTTGTTACAAAGTTGGCAACACCAACTTGCAATACAATGCCGAATAGTTTAATCAAAGGGTTGTGAGAGGCGCCTGTTAAAAGTTTTTTAGAAAGATAACCCGTAGTCATTCCGATAGCCGTGTCCCCGATGTTATTTTTTAATGCAGGTGATGAGGTCATATCCTTGAAAGCACTTTTAACCAGGTTAAGCGGTTTTAAACTTTCGCTCATCAGGTTGAATTGCCTTTTCAATAGCTGTTCTTCGCGCGCATGCCTGATTTTCAACAACAAAATTTCTTCTTTCAATTGGGCAACGGTGGTTATTTTTTGCATGATAATTTTAATTAAGCACTTCTGTAATAACTGAATTAGCTATACGCTTTTTAATCCCCTTGCGCATCAGGAATAAGACAACGGCAACGATTAAATAAAACCCCGCCACAATAAAAAAACCATGATATGTTTTTCCAAGAATTTCACCAATCCAAAGAGCAGCCCCTATGCTCAGGATCAGGATAAACATAAACGAAATGATGATGATGCCTAACCGCGGCACCAATGTAGAAACAACATCGGATGATTTATCCAATGTTTGCAATTTCAATAATTCAACGCTTGCATTGCTATATGATACAACCCTTTCAAATAATGATTCTATCGAATTTGTTTCTTCTTCCATTTTTTAAGTGTTTAAATAACACCGCCCCGCAAAATTGCGGGGCGGTGATTTTATTGCATGCAGTTACTTTGCCTTAGCTCCCTCTGCCTTAGCGTGTCCGTCCTTTGAAAAGTCCGTCACTTTTTCTTTCACTTCATCAAAATCTTCTTTGATCTCTTCCATAAAGTCATTGAATTTTTCTTTCATGTCTTCTACATAATCATCTCCTTTTTTAGAAAGACGTTTGCGCGTAACTGTTCCTTTTGCGGGGGCGAATAATATGCCCATTAATGCACCTGCGGCAACGCCTGCCAACACACCTAATAATACTTTTCCTGAACTCATAACTTTTTTGTTTTTTAAATTATTTAATTAATTATTTGTTGCAATTGCCGCATTTATCGGAACTGATTTTACTATTACAAAGGTTGCACCTTTTATAAAAATAAGTGTTACATAACTTTGCGAAAAGATTACATAATTCACGTATCAAACGAAATGACAACGGAGTAATCTGCCTTGAAAAAAACGACAATGTCAATTAAAAAGCGATGCCGTTATTAAATAAAAAAATTAAAGTCCTTCAATGATCCTGCGCAATTCTTTTTTTGTTTTGCCAAGCTTCATCTCCAGCTTTCCAAGCATCTCATCTTGTTTGCCTTCTTCAAATACAAGGTCATTGTCTATTAACACTGCAAACCTCTGCTTGAGCTTATCCTTTTGTTCATTCCAGTTTCCTTTTACTTCTATGCTGTCCATTTTTAACTAAAATTGAGAATTAAATAACAATGGTGTTTCAAATTGATATTGGCTTGCAAGCGTTTGATGCCCCTGTGCAATAAAAGCGCTCTGCCCCGCTTCGTAATGATCCCCGGCTTCATGGTGTTCGGCAGCCTCCTGATGGAACTTTGCAGCTAACTCGTGATGCCTCGCCGCATTTTTGTGATTATTAATATTATTTCTGTTTTCTTCAGCCTCATTTCTTGATGATGCCGGTTTTTCTTCTGCTTGAGTTGTCATTTTATTTTATTTTTAGTTATTAATTATGTATTAGAGCCTGCTTTAAACCAAAAAAGTGTTTTATCGTTGATTGGGAAATATATTTTAAAAGTGCTGCCTTTATTCACTTCACTTTCTACTTCCACCTTCCCTCCCAGGGATTCTGCTTGTGTCTTAACTAAATTCAGACCTATTCCCTTTCCTTCAATTTTTCGACCATGAAATCTGTTAAATAATCCAAATATTTTATCTTCGTTTTTTGCCATATCAATGCCCATTCCATTATCTTGCACAGAAAGGCAAATGAATTCATCGTCCTGCTGGGTTTTTAAATGAATAACTAATGGTACTCTATTTGAACGGTATTTAATAGCATTAGAAAGCAGGTTGAACATTATACTATAGAGATAACTTTTCACAGTAACCATACCTTTTGTATTTGCAAAATCAGTAGTAATGACAGCATTGCTTTCTACAATCTCATTTCCAAGCACTTTTTTAATGAGTTTTAACTCTGTTTCAAAAGCTATATAATTTTTCTGTTTTTCTTCATCGGGATTAGAAATAGAACTGTTCATGTCCTTAACCACATTGTCGAGGTTGGTTAATTCATTTGCTACATTTTCAAGTATGGTTTTATTATTTATTTTATATTCCGGATCAATACCGGACACAGTTACTAATCCCAATACCCTTGCAATGGGTGCGCGCAAATCGTGCGAAACTGTATAGGCAAACTGCCGCAGATCTTTATTTTTTTCCTGCAGGCTATTAACGAGGTCAAGCGTTTCCCGTTCCGATCTTTTTTGCATTGTTAAATCAGTCATCAATACAGAAATGCCTTTGTCGGTTGGATAAATATTTACTATATATGTAAATACGTTTTCACGGATTAGAAAATTTGAAATAAAATTTTTCGCATCTTGTTTTTCCATTACTTCTTTATACTCGGAAAGAAAAAGAGGTCCGCCTTCAGGAAAAGCTGCCTCCATGGTTTTGCCAATTACTTCCTCAGCTTTTCTTCCTGTAAACTTTTCACATGCCTTGTTAAAGCTGGTGAAGCGGAAATCATGATTGAGAGAAAAAAACATATTTGGCATATTTTTCGTCAGCTCCTCATAGCGCAATTCGCTTTTCATGATAATTTCCTGTGCAGCAAGTTGCTCTTTCATTTCTATATTTTTCTTGCTTTCTGAAATATCAGTGGATATGGCGCATACGGCATATACAGTTTCATCATTATCAAAAAGAGGGAATTTTGAAGTATGATAAGTATGCTCTGTTCCATCTGCATGCATGATGACTTGTTCATATTCAATCAAACGTGCCTGAAATATTACCTCCAGATCAATATTTCTTGATTCTTTCGCCTTTTCTTTCGTCAAATGTTTTGTGGATTTTTGTCCAATCACGTCGCTTGCTTTTATATTATAAATTTTTTCTTTTTGCTTATTGATAAACAAGAATTTTCCTTCAATATCTTTAATGTAAATTACTAAATTGGTATTCTCCATAATACCTTTTAGCAGCTCCTTGCTCTCCGCCAGTTTTTTTTGGTTAATCGCTTCTTCTGTTATATCTCTGAAAAGCAAAGCGCCGCCAATAAGTTCCGAATTGGAGCCATGAATGGGTGTCCCTTCCTGAAATAGCTTGA
>PLYJ01000207.1 GCA_003151745.1 Bacteroidota bacterium | reverse complement strand
CTCCTGGATTTGGAATAGGATAGATTTCACTGTCAATTTGGTATTTATATTAAATACATTTACAAAAACATCGTAAATTAATTTATGAAAACAAATAATTTAGGAATCTTACTCCTTGTATTTGGAACGATTATAATAATTTATTGTAGTTTCAATTTTCTTTCTGCTGATGTTCAATTAAATGTATAATATTTCGTTTTTTCTCTCCATATGCTTCTTTCATTTTTTCATAAAATAAATTCCAGTAGATAACATAGCAATAGAAGCGATTAAATACAAAAATGTTGTCCCTTTGTCTCCTAGATAGCGTCTGACAAATTGAGCTTTATGATGATTCCAAAAAAAGTTTGGTTTAATAAGTGTCAAGATGCCGATAGCTGTCCCAACAATAATAAAATAGATGGCTCCTACGTTCATTTTTTAGTTGTTTATATTTTTTTTGTTGTTAAGATACCAAAGATATAAAAAAGGGAATATTAATAAAGTGAATTGATGAATTTCCGCACCCCAAATCCGCACACAGGGTACAATCGCAATGATTACAGGATTTTAAGTCCCATGATTTCCATACAAAAACAAGCATACCAATACATTTGTGATGCTAAATGCTGCAAAATTTAGCAAAAAAGAACAAAACCGCACACCAAAACTGCACCTATTTGAGAGGATCCGCTATAACATATATCTACATAAGAAGCAAAAAACTACTCTATAAATCTGACAAGAGTGTTTTATTTATAAATTTTATTTGAGCAGGTTTAACACCTGTTTTTTCGGCATATTTAGCCCAGTTTTTAACTACAGCTTTTGTTTTTTCTATAATGTGTTTCGCTTGTTTTACATTCATTTCTTTTCCAACTTTTAAAAGGTCATCTTTTGTAATGTCTTTCGTTTTGCCATTTATAGACAAATTGTGTTGGCTTACCCATCTGTTATTGGGGTCATAAGAATACGTTAAATCATAGGCGGGAGCAAGCTCCCATTTACCTGACTTATCCATAATAAACGAAATGTTTTTAGTATGATCATCTAAATTTCTTGCTATGACATTAAATACCATCCGTCTGTATAATTGTTCCATTGCAGTAGCCGGTAATCTTAACGAACGTAAGGTTTGAAAAACCTGCTCATAAGCGTAAACACCTACTGCTGAAAAATCAAAATGCTGCATAGCGCATAATGTTTGTACATGCAGTTTTTCTTTTCCCTTAACACGGTCAAAACGCCTGGTCATAAAATGTGCGCGACCATTCTCTTCCAATAAGCGTGATTCACTTATTTTTATTTCGCAGTCCAAAGCCATGTGATAGTACGCCAATTCAATGCGCCCATATCCTGCAGGATCTCCAAGCGCTTTGTTGCTGACACCATCAAACTTTAACAACCAATGATTAAACCCTTTTGGAGTTGCAACCTGCCCTGATCGGACTTCGTCTGTATGCTCATTATAAGCAATGATAGCTTTTGCCCTTGCACCTCCGGCCGACGACCCCACTCTGATAATATCTTCCAATCCCTTCTTCGCTTCTCCTTTTATATTTGTGGTAAATGCTTTGCGTTGCTCTAAAATTTGCTGCGCCATTTCTACTAAACTTTTTATCTCTACAGTAACTGCAGTTTCTTTATCAGTATGTAATGATGGTTCAAATTCCAATGCACCCATACCACGTTTACCCATATAACATAAACGTTCAACAGGATTCATGCTTCCAGGTGTTCTTCCGTTTGCTGCAAGCCATGCGTTTAATAAAGTGGTTCCATACCTATCAGGTAAAGCATCCGATAACATGCCCGGCAATCCGTTAAACGTATCTTTATTCAGCCGCGTAAATTCAAAAATAGTATTCCCTCTCTTAACTTCCGCCAGTGGCATCATCAAAGGTGCGAGATCCCACTCGTTTTTTATAAATTCCTTATCAAACTCAAAGATGCCTGTTTCAGAATTTTCATTCCAAAGAACAGCGCCAACTAATTGGTTCCATATTTTAACTTTTGCTGTCAGCATTATTTTTTGTTTTTAGATTTATTCAACAGGAGTGTTTTTTTATTTAGTATCGGTTTTTCGTTTTTTGACGGTGATGCCCGTTTTCGTTTTTTTGCCTCTAATTTCGCCATTTGTAAAGGGCTTATGGTAGTTGAAATTTTAAAAACATCCAACAATTCCAGTTCATTTAACGCTCGTAAAAGCACTATAAAGGTGGTAAGAGAGCCACGCATACCCTTCTCAAACTCGCTTACAGTGACACGGTGCACACCTGCTTTAAGAGCTAAATCACTCTGAGTATAGTTCTTCTTTAATCTGGTTTCTCTTACAAAAGCAGCTAACTCTTTTATGACAGCACCATCACTCATGCTATACCAGTCTTTTATGTTATGGTTCTCTGACATTATAGGCGTTTAGTTAATTTAATGTAGTAAATATACGACAAATATAAGTAAATTATGTAATAGAATCAATACAAATGTAGTATTTATATTACATAGTTTGCTTTTTTGGCTTCAAATGTAGTATTTTTACTACATTATATTCATATAATTAATTACTAAATATTGCCTAGGCTGCGACTACAACTCTTTTCTTTCTCATTGATTCCCCCTTTAATTCTATCCGGTGAGATTGATGTACTATTCTATCAAGAATTGCATCTGCATCTTTTTCAAAATCCAGGATGCTCTCTTTTCTACAATCTTATTGGAAGAATCTTAAAATTTCCGCACCCCAAGTCCGCACACTGGGTATAAAAAAAGAGAGCCTAAGCTCTCTCTTTTGTACCCGGGTCGGGACTTGAACCCGAACAATCGCAATGATTACAGGATTTTAAGTCCTGCGTGTCTACCAATTCCACCACCTGGGCATTTTACTGAAACCGACTGTCTCAGCATTCTAAAAAAAATCCTCTCAAAAGAGAGGGTTTCTCTGAGCGAAAGACCGGGTTCGAACCGGCGACCTCGACCTTGGCAAGGTCGCGCTCTACCAACTGAGCTACTTTCGCGTAATACTAATTATTCTTCTATTTATTTCAAGCCTTGGTAAACTCTACCATCCCGATAGCTATCGGGAGAGCTACTTTCGCGTGATAGGATTGCAAAAATAAGTATTTTTTCTATTATACAAAGGTTTTATGGAAAAAAGTTTGAAAGTTTAAAGTTTGAAAGTTCAAAGCTTTTGTGATTAATAAGCAACCACAGAACTTTTTACTTTCAACTTTCCAACTTTCAACTTAGTTTACCCTCCTATCATCTTTTTAATTTCGTTTAATTTCATCAATGCTTCAACAGGCGTTAAGGTATTGATATCTGTTCTTTGAAGCTCATCTTTAATGTTTTCTAATACAGGGTCGTTTAGTTGGAAAAAACTTAATTGAGGATTTTCAGTTGTTTGTTTGTTGTTGATCGCTTGGACAAAACCGTCTTTAGTCTTTAGTCTTGGGTCTTTAGTCTTGTCTCCCTTATTCCAGTCAATAATATTGGTTTCTTTCGTCTCTCTTTGACCTTCTAATTGCGCCAGTATCTCGTTGGCCCTGTCCAATACCTTTTTGGGCATTCCGGCCATCTTCGCAACATGAATACCAAAGCTATGTTCGCTTCCGCCTGGCGTTAGTTTACGCATGAATAAAATTTTATTGTCGATCTCTTTAACAGACACATTAAAATTTTTGATGCGATGCATTGAATGTGTCATTTCATTTAACTCGTGGTAGTGGGTGGCGAACAATGTTTTCGCTTTCGCGGAAGGATTTTCGTGAATGTATTCGGTAATTGCCCATGCGATGGAAATGCCATCATACGTGCTTGTTCCGCGGCCTATCTCATCCAGTAAAATTAAACTGCGCGGTGATAAATTATTTAAGATGCTGGCCGTTTCGTTCATCTCCACCATAAATGTTGATTCGCCGGAGGAGATATTATCGGATGCGCCTACACGTGTGAATATTTTATCTACTAATCCTAAATTGGCATGTTTTGCAGGTACAAAACTTCCTATTTGTGCCATCAGTACAATTAATGCTGTTTGTCGCAATAGTGCGGATTTACCCGACATGTTGGGTCCGGTGATGATGATGATCTGTTGTTGTTCGCTATTCAGGTAAACATCATTGGCAATATATTCTTCGCCTACAGGCAACTGCTTTTCAATAACGGGATGACGGCCATCTTTGATATCAAGGATATCATTTTCAAAAAGATGCGGACGTACATAATTATTTTTTTGAGCAATGGTGGAAAAAGAAAGAAGGCAATCTAATCGACCCACCAGTGATGCGTTTAACTGAATGACAGGAATATAATCCATTAAGGAAATCACCAGATCGGTAAATAATTTTACTTCCAATGCCATGATCTTTTCTTCGGCGCCCAATATCTTTTCTTCGTAATCTTTTAGTTCGGGTGTAATGTACCGTTCCGCAGTAGTAAGTGTTTGCTTGCGGATCCAGTCGGCTGGAACTTTATCCTTATGCGTATTGGTCACTTCCAAGTAATAGCCAAACACATTGTTGAATGCAACTTTCAAGGAAGATATACCTGTGCGTTCACTTTCACGTTGTTGTATCTGCAATAAATAATCTTTACCCGAATAAGCAATTTTTCTTAATTCATCTAACTCAGAATTTACACCGGCAGCGATCACATTCCCTTTAGCGACAAGGTAAGGCGGCTCGGGCATAATTTCTTTTTCAATGCGTTCAATAACCGATCTGCAAGGATTTAATTGCTCTGCTATTTTCTGTAAGGACTTATTTTTTGAATTTTCGCAGATTGTTTTTATGGGTTCGATTGCAGTTAATGCACGCTTCAATTGCACCACTTCTTTTGGTGAAATGCGTGCTGTGGCTACTTTAGAGATGATACGTTCCAGATCACCGATCAGGTCTATCTGTTGAATGATCTGGTCATTTATTTCACGATGAGATAAAAAATATTCTACAACATCCAGTCGTTCTTCAATGGGTGCTTTATCTTTTAATGGCAGTGCCAGCCATCGTTTCATCATGCGTGAACCCATTGGTGAAGCAGTCTGGTCGATGATATCAATAAGTGTTTTTGCATTATCATTGTGTGAACCGAATAATTCTAAATTGCGTATGGTGAACCGATCCAGCCACACGTATTTATCTTCTTCGATCCGTGAAATGGTACTGATGTGTTTTACTTTATCATGGGCCGTATCGGCAAGATAATGCAATGCTGCGCCGGCAGCAATAATGCCCTGTTCCAAACTTTCAATGCCAAATCCTTTTAATGATTTAGTGCCAAAATGTTTTAATAATAATTCGTTGCCATACTCTGAACTGAAAGCCCAGTCGTCTAATCCGTAGCTGTAAAATTTATCGCCGAATGTTTCTGAAATTAATTTTTTCTTGCTTTTTTGAAATAATATTTCGCTTGGGCGAAAGCTTTGTAATAATTTATCGATGTATTCAAGCGTACCTTGTGCGACAAAAAATTCTCCGGTAGAAACATCCAAAAAAGAAATGCCTCCTTTTACCCCCCTCTCCAAATGGAGAGGGGATGGGGGTGAGGTCAGGTAAATACTCGCCAAAAAATTATTGGCTTTATGATCAAGTACTTTATCATTATAGGAAACGCCGGGAGTTACTAACTCGGTAACGCCCCGTTTTACAATGTTTTTTGTCAGTTTAGGGTCTTCCAGCTGATCGCAGATCGCAACCCGTTGTCCGGCACGCACAAGTTTGGGCAGGTATGTATCCAACGAATGGTATGGAAATCCGGCTAATTCAATAAAAGAGGCATATCCGTTGGCGCGTTTAGTTAATACGATGCCGAGTATGTTCGCTGTCTTAACGGCATCGCTTCCAAAGGTCTCATAAAAATCACCAACACGAAACAATAACAAAGCATCCGGATATTTTGCTTTGATACCGTTAAACTGTTTCATCAACGGCGTTTCACTTTCTGATGTTGTTGTTTTTACTGCTACTTTATCCTTTGCCATCTTCGGTAAAAATACAAAACCTATTTGCATTACTGATGTAAAGTTTTTAACACTTTTTCAGCATTTCTTTTATAGCTTTGTTATGTAAAATGAATTTTAATTCAGAGAATATCAGCAATTATTTCAGGCATAAAGCCCTTACCGACATTCGGTTTTGGATCGTCTTGTTTTTTATTTTGCGCTTATATGGCATTACCAATGCTCCTTTGGAGGTTGCTCATAATTGGCGACAAGCTGACGGCGATATGGTGGCTCGTAATTTTTATGAGATAGATAATAATATTCTGTATCCGCGTTTGGATATGGCCGGCGAAAAAACAGGAATTACAGGTACAGAATTTCCCATATTAAATTACCTAATGTATCTGGTGTCATTAGTATTCGGATTTCATGATTGGTTTGGAAGATTGATCGTTCTTATCATTTCATCTTTCGGCACACTTTATTTTTATAAAATATTAAAGCTAAAATTTGATGAACGCCTTTCATTTTATTCCGCTTTTCTGTTGCTTACATCCATGTGGCTGATGTATTCACGAAAAGTAATGCCTGATACATTCAGCGTTTCGTTAGTGGTCATCAGTTTATATTTTGCATTTCGTTATTTTAAGAATACTAAATGGCTGGATCTATTCACCTATTTTATTTTTGTTACAATTGGTGTATTAAGTAAAATTCCGGCGGCTTATTTATTGGTTGTATTATTATTTCCTCTGCTCGACAGCAGTATAAAAATAAAACAAAAATGCTGGATTGCCCTGATAACAGGTGTAATGTTTCTACCCGTTTGCTGGTGGTATTTTTACTGGGTACCTTATTTAGTAAATCATTTTGGGTATTGGCATTATTATATGGGGACAAGTTTCGTAAATGGCTTTCATGAGATTCGATCGAACTTAGGTCAGACAGCTCATAAATTTATTTTTGAAGCACTTAAATTCATTGGGTTTACAGCATTCATGTTTGGTTTGATCGTGGCAAGTATAAAAAAAGAAAAAGCAATATTGATGATCTTGTTCGTATGCAGTATTTCGTTTTCAATACTGATGCTCAAGGCAGGATTTAATTTTCCTCATCATAGTTATTATGTAATTCCTTTCGTCCCTATTATGTGTTTGATTGCGGCATATGGCCTAACTCAGATAAAAAAGCAATGGATTCAAACACTTTTATTGTGGGCTATCGCCACTGAAAATATTGCCGATCAGCAGCATGATTTTAGAATTAAAGAATCAGAAAAATACAAACTAAGTATGGAACCTATTGCAGACTTGGTGACAGATAAAAATGCTTTATTTGTTATAAACGGAGGTTCAGGTCCTCAGCAAATTTATTTTTTGCATCGTAAAGGTTGGACTGTTGATACGGATATGTTAACTGATTCCACGTATATAAATTATTTAAGAGAACATGATTGTAAGTATCTTTTTATAAATAAACGAAATGGTGTACCTTCCAAAAGGATTGAAGGAGTGGGACGTATAGTGTACAATGATATAAATTTTGTTATTTATAAATTTGAATAATTAGAATTGGTATGAGAAAATTATTGAATGAAGAATTGAATCGAAAATCATTGGATGAATTTAAACAAGCATCTAAAACATCTATTGTTGTTGTTCTTGATAATATACGCAGCTTGAATAATGTAGGTTCTGTTTTTAGAACAGCCGATGCTTTTTTAGTCGAGGCGGTTTATTTATGCGGTATAACAGGCACACCTCCCAATAAGGATATTCAAAAAACCGCTTTAGGTTCAACCGATAGTGTGGTCTGGAAATATTTTCCGACGGCACTTGAAGCTGTTGCGGATTTAAAGAAAAATAATTACAAAGTGTTTGCGATCGAGCAGACAGAATCTGCAATTATGCTCAACGATTTTATACCGGGTAAAGGTGAAAAACTCGCCATCATATTTGGCAATGAAGTGAAAGGTGTGCAACAAGAGGTGATCGATGCAAGTGATGGAGTTATTGAAATACCGCAGGTCGGTACCAAGCATTCTCTAAATATCGCAGTAAGTGCCGGTGTTGTGATCTGGGATTTGTTTCAGAAGGTAAGCCCCACCTAACCTCCCCAAAGGGGAGGAATCGCATCTCCTTAATAAGTCAATAAGATTGTTCCCGATATAAAAACCCCTCTCCTTTTTCAAGGAGAGGGGCAGGGGTGAGGTTGAAAAAAATATTATTTTAGTTTGTTGCAGCTTTAAATTCAGCATCACCACGGAACTTAATAAATTCGGCATCATCAATCGCCATTTGTTTGAAGGACGCATCTTTTTGAATTGCTGCTTTTAAATTATTGGTTACAATATCTATTTTCTTTTGACGCGCACCTGCAATAGCTTTTAAGTAAAACGATAAGGCAGCATCTTTTTCAGTTGAATTATCAACTGTTACCATTGCATCATCTGTTGCACCATTCAGCAATTTTGCCAAGGCTGAATTAAAGGTATTGTAAGAACCAAAATCAGAAACAGCAGCAGCGTAGTTACCGTCTTGAATTTCTATGATTCCCATATTGTAAGATACTTCAGGGCCGGCACTCTTGGCTTCTGTATATAATGCCATCGCTGTTTTTCTGTCACCTTTCCAACGAGCAACAATACCCATATTATTTTTAATGATTGGGTTGTTAGCAGAAGCAGCATCTGCTTTTTTGAACTCCGCATCCGCTTCATTTAATTTATTTTGCATTAAGTAAATATAACCTACGTTGTTGGATGTTCTCCAATCGCTGGGATATTTGGCTTCTGCTTTTTTGTAGATATCTAATTTAGTATTGATATCACTTGTTAAAGTAGCGGCATAAATGATCTCTTCTACTGATAAGCTATCAGGCGTTGAGGCGGCTAAAGCAGTGATTTGTTCATCAGTGCGGCTTTTTTCATCGGCATTGAGCGTCAATACTGCTCTGCGAAGTTGAGGTAAAATTTTATCCGCTACTTCAGTATACGTTGCAGCAAGGTTTTTAATTTCTTTTTCACGGGTCTCAGGATCAGGATACATGGTTAGTACACGTAAAATTAATTCTTTATCAGGAATGGAAGATGCTTCCATTGCTTTTTTGAAACCATCCCAATCTTCTGCTGTAGTAACTTTATTGTAAAATGCTTCTTTTGTAGCAGTATCTAATTTCATTTTTTTATCTTTAAACATAGAGATCATTGCTTTGGTAGCTTCCTTAGCACGGTTCTCAGCAAGGTTGCCATTCAAAGTTAATTCTCCGTCAGGGGAGGCATAAGCAGATACATTCATGCCTTTGAACTCATATTTTTTTTCGATTCCTGTTAATGCAAATTCTTTAAACGTCTTTAATTCCTGGCTGTTCATTTCAGAACCACGAACTTGCGATTCATTGATCACAAAGAAAATGCTGGCAGTTTGTGTACGGGGAATTACCTTTTGGAAATTATCTTTTCCGATCAATGATTTCTCATCGTTCTTTACTAATAAGGGTGTGATAATAGTACCGTCAGCAACTTTTTTAGCAGGTAAGTTTTTTGTTTTTTTCTTTACAGCACCTTCTGCTCTTAATTCAAGGGTGGCAACTTTCATTTCAGGAACGTAATCAATTTTATCGGAAGTATATGAAAAACTACCACCGGATTTATTGCTGATCTTTGTACCTGCGCCTTCCACTTTTTCACCAATCAATACAATTGGGTTAAGCGCTTTTTCTCCACCATTATATTTAATGACAGGTATAGTTGTTACAGTTGCTTTTTTAGGAAATACTTTTGCAGGGTAGCTTCCGCTGATTGTAACGGTAACTTTATCGCCGTGCATTTCCATAGGGTCAGGCACCACTTTGTAAGTGATCTTGTCGGCATTTTTAACCAATTTTCCAAGTCCGCTGCATGCTGTTAAGCCAATCGCTGCAATTAATGTTAAGCTAATTGTTTGTAAAGAAATTTTTTTCATGATCTTTTTTTTAGTGCTTTAAAATATGTTCTGTTTTGTTGTTTTCTGAATATGCAAGAGACAAAAATAATTAAATTTTCATACAAAAAAAGTTTTTGTGATTATTAATAACATTTCACTTCCAAGGCATCCGTGCATTCCGATAGCAATGTTTTAATATTTTTTTTAATTTGCGGATGTACTAACATCGGTGCTAATTGTTCCATGGGAATCAAAACAAATTTTCGTTCCTGTATAAAAGGGTGAGGTATTTTTAGATCTGTAGTATCAATAATTTCATCGTTGTAAAACAGAATATCAATATCCATAGTGCGTTCCATCCATTTTTGATGAGTGCGAATACGTCCCAGACTTTCTTCAATGGAAATTATTTTTTTCAATAGATCATTTGCAGATAACGATGTTTCAAGGCTTACTGCTTGATTAAAAAAATCGGGCTGATTGGTATTTCCCCATGCTGCGGTTACAAAAATATCCGACTTTTTAGTGATCGCGCCAACATTGTTCTCCAATAACAGGATCGCTTGTTGCAGATTTTCTAACTTGTCGCCTTTGTTTCCGCCCAATATAAGGTATGCTGTATTCATTTTTATTTGTTTAATTCAAAATTTAGATTTGCCGTCATTGCGAGGAACGATGCAATCTATAGAGAAATGCTTGAGATTGAGTGTCTGCTTCAACGCAGAATGTTCCTCGCAATGATGCGGTATTAATTATCCTTCAAAGAAGACATTCCCAATTTTTTCAATTTCACTAAGTCCTTCAACTCATCTAAAACAGTTATGTCTTCAATTGTTGACGGAGGATTAAATGAAGTACCATCTACAATTGCTCTGATAATTTTACGTAATATTTTTCCGGAACGTGTTTTTGGTAATCGCGCTGTAACAACAGCTCTTTTAAAGGAAGCTACAGGGCCAATTGCTTTTGTTACCATTTGAATGAGTTCTTTTTCGATATCGGCTTCCGATAGTTCCACTCCTTGTTTTAATACCACAAAACCAACAGGTATCTGACCTTTCAGTTCATCTGCTATGCCTACAACCGCACATTCTGCAATAGCTTTATGAGAGTTCACTACTTCTTCCATTTCAGAAGTGGATAAGCGATGACCCGCTACATTGATAACATCATCTATCCGTCCTGTTATGTATAGATAGCCGTCATCATCTTTAAAACCGCCATCTCCGGTAAAATAATATCCCGGGAATTTATTGAGATACGATTCTTTAAATTTTTCTGTCTCCTTCCATAATGTTGGTAAACATCCCGGTGGTAAAGGATATTTTGCAACAACATAGCCTTCTTCATTTGTTTGCACTTCATGCCCATCTTCATTCAGCATCCTGATATCAAAGCCGCAAACCGCTTTCCCAACTGAACTGGGCTTTACAGGGATCAGTCCTGCACCCGCCATATTCGCTATCATGGGCGAGCCTGATTCTGTTTGCCACCAATGATCGATCACAGGGATTTGTAATAGATCTTCAAGCCACTTTAATGTATTTGCATCGCAGCGTTCTCCTGCAACAAATTGATATTTTAAAGATGATGTATCGTAATTTGCTTTTAATTTTCCTTCAGGGTCTTCTTTCTTAATGGCTCTGAAAGCGGTAGGCGCGGTCATAAATACATTCACTTGATGTTGTTCAATTACTCGCCAGAATGTTCCTGCATCAGGTGTTTTAATAGGTTTGCCTTCAAATATAATGGTGGTGCAGCCTTGTATCAACGGACCATACACAATATACGAATGCCCTACAACCCAACCCATATCGGATGCAGCCCAAAAAACGTCTGCCTGTTTTGCACCATATACATTCTCCATACTGTATTTCATAGAAACAGCATGACCACCATTATCGCGCATCACACCTTTTGGTTTTCCGGTTGTGCCGGATGTGTATAGAATATATAAAGGGTCGGTAGCATCTAATTCCACATACGTTGCAGGTTTCGATCTTGCTCTTAATTCCATCCAGTCGATGTCACGACCTTCTTTCATTTCCGCTTTTAAAAACGCTCTTTGCAACACAACAACATTATTCACTTTATGTGTGGCTTCTTCGATCCCCTCATCTACTAATGGTTTGTAGGGTATCACTTTTGTAATTTCAATTCCGGCCGATGCGGTGAGAATTAGTTGAGGTATGGCATCATCAATGCGTATAGCAAGTTCATGAGCAGAAAATCCACCAAATACAACTGAATGTATCGCTCCGATCCTTGCGCAAGCCAACATCGCGAAAGCTGTTTCGGGTATCATGGGCATATATATAATTACACGGTCGCCTTTGGTGATACCTAAACCAACAAGCATTCCTGCAACTATTTCTACTTCATTTAAAAGTTCCGAATAAGTGTATTTTTTTAATTGATTGGTAACCGGAGAATCATAAATGAGTGACGTTTGATCGCCTCTTCCATTTTGTATATGGATATCCAAAGCAAGATAAGAGGTATTCATTTTTCCTCCCTTGAACCAATGAATTAAGCCTTCTTCATCTGTTGATTGTATCTCTTTTGGGAACTCAAACCAGGTGATCGCTTTGGCTTGCTCTTCCCAAAATTCCCTTGGATTTTCAATGCTGTTCTTATATTGTTCCTGATAATTCATGTTGAATATGTTTTGTATTCTTCAATGCCTGTCGCACTTTCTCGACTCCGCTCGAAATGAAAAGCGAACGGTCATTTCGAGCGGACAATGTCGT
>PLYJ01000169.1 GCA_003151745.1 Bacteroidota bacterium | reverse complement strand
TAAGCTTTTCGCCATCGTTTTAGCGTTGGTATGCCTTTACCAGTTATCGTTTACTTTTATTACAAGCAGGGTTGAGAAGAAAGCTGAACAATTCGCAGGCAGGGACACTACCAGGCTGCGCACTTATCTTGATTCCATGTCGAGTCAAAAAGTGTTTCCAATCTTCGGCTTCACCTATAAAGAATGCCTTGATCGCCAGATAAATCTTGGGCTTGATTTGAAGGGCGGCATGAACGTAACAATGGAAGTGTCCATGGTGGATCTGATACGTGCGCTTTCCAACTACAGCACAGACCCTACGTTCACTAAAGCCATAGCGGATGCACAGGATAAGTTCAGCAAGAGTAATAAAGATTTCGTTGACCTCTTTTATGAGTCATTCACTCATCTTGATCCTCATGCGCGTCTCTCTGCTATTTTCGCTACGAGAGATTTGCAGGGTAAGGTGGATATTAACTCCACGAATGAGCAGGTGCTTAAGGTAATTAAAACAGAAGCTAACGATGTGTTTGATCGCACTTATAACATCATTAAAAAACGTATTGACAAATTCGGCGTTGCACAGCCCAACGTGCAAAAGCTGCCTAACANNTTAAAGAACCTGAACGTGTAAGAAAAATTTTACAAGGAACTGCCAAGCTGGAATTCTGGACTACATTTGACAATGCCGACATTATCCCCAAGCTGAAAGATATTAATGATTATCTGAAGCTTGTTCAAAGCGGAGATACCACAGCCGGTGACTCTGCGAAAAAAGATGCCTCGCTTGCCGCAAAACTTGATTCTTCAGGAAAAGTATTAACGAAAGAAGACAGCGCTAAAAAAGCAGCAGCAGTTGCTAATAAGCTTGCAGGAATAGGTGACACATCGGAAGGGAAAAAACTTTTAACAAAGGATGACTCCTTAGCAAACGAACGTTCTAAGTCTATAAAGGATAATCCGCTCTTCTCCATATTTCAAACTAACGTTGGCAAGGATGAGAAAGGTAATTATGTGGCAGGCAAAGGGCCTATGATTGGAAGAACTCTTTTAAGGGATACCGCTAAGTTGAATAAGATATTTGCCATGGAAGCCGTGAAAGCGCGTCTGCCAAGTAACTTCAAGCCGCTTTGGTATTTCCAGCCTGAAAAAGGAACACAGGATGTTATAGACTTATTTGCCATTAAAACTTCAAGAGAAGGTCGCGCACCGTTGGAAGGTGATGTGATAACAGATGCACGTAAACAAAAGAGCCAGTTTACTGACAACTGGGAAATAAGCATGAGCATGAACGAACAGGGTGCAGGTATCTGGAGACGTCTTACAAAGGATAATGTTGGACATTCCATTGCTGTAGTGCTTGATGATTATGTTTATTCTTATCCAAACGTACAGGGTGAAATTGCCGGTGGTAATTCACAGATCACAGGAAGGTTCTCAATAGATGAAGCAGAAGATCTTGCTACGGTGCTTAGCGTTGGTAAACTTCCCGTTCCTGCAAGAATTGTGGAAGATACTGTTGTGGGCCCTACTCTCGGCCAGGAAGCCATCAACAAAGGATTGCGTTCATTTATTATTGCCTTAATAGTGGTGTTGATATTCATGGTTGCTTACTACAACAATGCCGGATGGATTGCTGACGTGGCTTTGTTTTGTAACGTATTCTTCGTGATGGGCATACTTGCTTCACTTGGAGCTGTTCTCACCCTGCCGGGTATTGCGGGTATCGTTCTTACCATCGGTCTGTCGGTTGATGCAAACATTCTCATCTTTGAAAGAATACGTGAAGAGCTAGCGCTCGGTAAAGGAATCAGGCTGGCTATTTCTGATGGTTTCAAACATGCTTACTCTTCCATCATTGACTCTAACTTAACAACGCTTATACTTGGTATCATCCTGTATATATTCGGAACAGGACCAATACAGGGATTTGCTACCACCCTCATCATTGGTATTCTTTCTTCTTTATTCTGTGCTATTTTTATAACCCGTCTGATCTTCGACTGGCGCTTAGGGAATAACAAGGATATTAAGTTCTGGAATAATACTACCAAGGGAGCATTCAAAAACATCCATATCAATTTCGTGGAACGTAGAAAAATCTATTATATATTCTCAAGCATTATTATCATTGCAGGATTTGTTGCCTTTGCAACCAAAGGATTAAATTTCGGTGTTGACTTCCAGGGAGGAAGAACGTATGTGGTAAGGTTCGACAAGCCTGTTGAAACAGACGTTGTCATTGATGCTTTGAAAGTTCCTTTGGAAAGAGCCCCTGAAGTGAAAACGTATGGCGCAGGTGGCAACCAGGTGCGCATCACAACCAACTACAAGATTAATGAAACCGGTGCAAATATTGAAGACCAGGTAAATCAGAAAGTGAAGGACGGCCTTGCATCATTAAAAAATAATAATTTCCAGATCATGAGCAGTCAGCAGGTGGGTCCTACGATTGCCAATGATATTAAAGCAGGCGCATTAGGAGCTGTTCTTTTCGGATGCCTGCTGATGTTCCTCTTCATCTTCGTGCGGTTCAAGAAATGGACGTATGGATTAGGCGCCGTTGTCGCGCTCTTCCACGATGTGTTGGTCGTGCTTTCTGTATATACCATCTTCAACGGCATTCTTCCTTTTTCGCTTGAAATTGATCAGGCGTTTGTGGCTGCTATATTAACAGTAATGGGTTATTCCATGACTGACACTGTAGTGGTATTTGATCGTATCCGTGAATTTGTCGGAGTGCATCATCACGCACAGGATCAAAAGAAAGTGATTAACGATGCATTGAATGCCACGTTGAGCAGAACTATTAATACTTCTCTTACTATATTCTTTGTACTGCTTGCTATCTTTATCTTCGGATCGGAAGTGATAAGAGGATTTACATTTGCTCTTCTCATTGGTATCGTTATCGGTACTTACTCTTCTATTTGCATCGCTACTCCTATCGTAGTTGACCTGGCAAAAAAGGATCTTAACTAATTTTTTCATCATTCAGCAACAAGCCTATCGGGAATACCGATGGGCTTTTTTGTTTTTAACTCACATCATTTCTTCATCAGAAATAGGTAATTTTACATCGTGAAATGAAAAACCTGATTTAAGATGAATCACCCTACATTATTGTTTTTAAACCTTGGTGGCAGTGAGATTGCCGTTATCATGCTGTTTGTGCTGTTGTTTTTTGGAGCTGATAAAGTTCCTGAGCTTGCTCGCGGGCTTGGTAAAGGCATCCGTCAATTTAAGGATGCCATGAATGGAATAGAGCAGGAAGTGCAGAAGGCCACCAACAACATTCAAAAAGAAGTACAAAAGACGATAGGTGAAAATACAACATCGGAAACGATGAAGCCAACCATTGCGGAGCCTGTAAAAGAAACAGTCAACGAACCGGTGAAAGGCACTGTTGCTAAAGAAGATGAAAAAAGTGAATAGTAACTCTAATAAATAACTATGAAAGGGATTTACTAAAAAGTAAATCCCTTTTTATTTGCTTACTTTCGATTCTGATTTTATCGGCCTTATTATATAAAATGAAGAACATAAACGAAATGCTTCCCTGGTTTTCATTAGGTGTAGGTATTTGGGCATGCGCAAACGGGGTGCTTCATGATATTTTCGTTCTTATTAAGAAAAGAGAGTACGACCGCGATTTGCTTCGCCTGCTCATGGACGGACACATCCTGCTCACTTGCGGTGTTATGCAGATCATTTCATACAAAGGGTTACACCATCAGGCGGTATGGAGCTTTTATGTGTCAGGAGTTGCTTCATTAAGCCTGCTTATATATTGCTTTATGATCTTTCCCTTTCTCAAATCATTCGTCACTATGCTTTTTAATTTTGCTTTGCTTGCACTTCTTACTATTTCATTCTTTACTACCTGACCGATTCGGTTCGTAAAGGTTTTACATTGTTTTTATCTTTGTTACCAATTCTTCATTCGCTGAAATTATAATTTAACATGATCAAGCCTGAAACAAAAAAAGAAGTCAACAGGATTTTCTCAAAGTACCTGGATGATCATTCCCTGCGAAAAACCAGAGAACGCTTTGCCATGTTGGATGAAGTATATTCATTGAACGACCACTTTGATGCTGATTCGCTTTTCTTACAAATGAAAAATAAAAAGCATACTATTAGCCGCGCCACTATATATAATACGATTGATCTTTTACTTAATTGCGATTTAATCACCAAGCACCAGTTCGGTAAGAACCTGGCTAAGTATGAAAAATCATTTGAGTACAAGCAGCACGATCATCTGATATGTGAAGATTGCTCGCATATCTTCGAGTTTTGCGATCCGCGATTGCAGCAAATACAAAGCATGATGGGAGAATTGCTTAAGTTTAAGGTAACACATCATTCGCTCAATCTTTATGGTAAATGCACCATGCTTGCAGGAACAGGAAATTGCCAATATAGAAAGTGAGATTTCAAGCTATAAAAACGGGTACAACCGTAAACAGCAAACTGTAAACAACTAACTGTGACAAGGTTGCTTTTGTTCGTTATAAATTTATACATTACGCCACGTAAAATAAACATAAATGGATTTCAACTACAGTATTTCAGAAAAAGGAGCCTACGCTATCGTTGAAATGAGCGGCAACCTTATTGAAAAGAACCAGGCAACTCCTTTGCTGGATGACGTTGCTGCATTGATTACAAAGGGCATAACAAGCTTTGTAATCAGCATGGAGAACTTCAAATATCTTAACAGCAATGGCCTTAATGTGCTCATCACCATTCTCACCAAATCACGGAAAGCAGGCGGCGATACAACGATATGCAGCATCAGTGATAAGATCAAGGAGCTTCTTATCATCACAAAACTTAATTCTGTATTTACCATTGCAGAAAACCTTCCTGCTGCAATCAAACAATTTCAAAGCTAATTATTTTCAGGTTTAATGTTTAATGTTCAAGGTTATGTCACATTAAACTTTGAACATTGAACTTTAA
>PLYJ01000121.1 GCA_003151745.1 Bacteroidota bacterium | reverse complement strand
TTTATATTAGCGATTAGTATAACAATCGTTTTGGAAAAAATAGTGATGGGCACAGAACCTTGTACTTGTTGATTATGTCTGTGTATGAAGATGATGAGGTACAAGTGCCTGAAGGTGTTAGGGAATATATAGAAGGGGACTACTCAACCATACATAAAAAATACATCGGATTCTTTAAGAACTTCATTTTTTTAGCACCGCCCCTAGAAAACCCGTTAATAGTTATAGAAAGAGAGAAAAGGCAACAAGATTCACTTGCAAAAGTATCGGCTGATTCAACTACTAATGTTCAATCTGCTGCTTACGCAAAAGCATACGCTGATTCAATGGCACTTGTTCAAGAAAAGAGAGAATGGCACAAAAAACGATAATATTGCTTGTCCCAACTGCTATATCGTTACCAAACTATCCACAACTCATGATGCAAACTATCTCAACTGTTTAAAAGATTAATTCCTGACGGTTTAGGAAATATATAAAGTGTGAGGTCCGATAGAATACTGACTCCGTACTATGCCGGAGTTGGGAAACGTGCCACTCCAGAACGATTTCAAATGCAAATTCACAGAATTTAATTTTACATTAAGTTTAAAAAAAGGGGGGTATGCAATTCTGCGTGACACCCTTTTTTATAAGGCGCTGTTTTATTAAAAACGGCGAAATTATATAAGAAAACCCTGTCATTTTTCAAAAAGGATTACGGGATTTGAAAAAGCATCGTGATATTTTTAAAAACACGATGCCTTTTTGAAAAGGATGACGGGATTTCTAAAAACATCGCGCCTTTTTGAAAAGGACGACGGAATTTTGAAAAACATCGCGGTTTTTCAAAAAAGATGACGGCTTTTTTAAAAGGATAACGGCTTTTTAAAAAAGGCGACGGGATTTGTAAAAAGACGACGGGTTTTCAAAAAAGATGACGGGATTTTAAAAAAAACGACAGCTTTTTTAAAAACTTGACGTGTTTTTAAAAACGGCCACCAAAAAAAGGGCATTTTTATAGTTAAAAAGGGCATTTCGTTGTTTTGACTGCTTTAAAGTAGTTTTTTAGGATTTATGATATACGTTGGTTCAATCTTATCAAAAATGGATTTTGCATAAAAAAACATGGCATTTAAAATGATATTTCATTGCTTTGCGTAAATTGCTATTAACCATCTTCCATTATTAAGATGGCACGGATTGTGTTCTCGAAGGAGGCAAACAAATATGAAAAGAAGAAGACAATAGAACTAATTTTAATACAATGAAAAAGCTTTTTACGTTAATTTCCTTTACCCTTTTTTCACTCTCCTTTCTTAGTTCATGCCTTAAAGGAGGCATATCAGGTTGCACAGACCCGACAGCTTCCAACTATTATTCTTCTGCAACTAAAGATGATGGTTCGTGTATATATGCAGGCAACGTGGTGTTTTGGACTAACAGCCTGAGCATTCATAAAGGAATTTTGACGGTAACTCTTGATGATGGTCAATCTACCGTGTTAACAGTAAATTATACTGTTGCGCAACAGTGTGTAGCCAGTACCGGCGGTACCATCATGACCGTTCCAAAAGGCACACATACCTATACCACAAAGGATGGTTTTGGAATTACGTCTTCGGGAACTGTGGTAATCACGACCAATGGCTGTACGGAGCAGTTTTTAAATTAATGCTCCGCAATTCACCAATTCGTATATACACTCTAATCTAAACGGTTTTTACCAGATCCTCACACGCAGAGAATCGGCTCTGTACATCTCATCGCCGGGCTTAATGTTAAATGCGGTGTAAAATTCAGGCACATCGCTTAATGGTCCGATCACCCTGTATTTAACAGGAGAATGAACATCGCTTTTTACCTGTCTCGCTATAGATTCCGGTCTCATGTTCACCATCCAGGAATAAGCATAGCCAAGAAAATAGCGCTGATCTGGCGTCAGTCCGCTAATCTTTTCATCAGACCTGCCTTGTGGTGTTTTTTTAAACGCTTCGTAGCCGAGGATGACACCGCCGAGATCGGCGATATTTTCTCCCTGCGTTGCTCTGCCATTGATGTGCATGCTGTCGAGCACAACATAGTTGGCAAATTGATTAACGATCATTTTTGTTTTTGCAAAGAACCTGGCGCTGTCGGCTGATGTCCACCAATTGCGAAGATTCCCATTCTCGTCATATTGGCTTCCCTGATCATCAAACCCATGCGTGATTTCATGCCCGAATGTAGAGCCGCCTATGACTCCATAGAGGACTGCATCATCCGGCATGCGTCCCTCGAAACCGGGCACCATGATATTGCAAGCGGGCACTACGATTTCATTGTTGGTAGGATTATAATAGGCATTGTAAGTCTGCGGTTCCATCGTCCATTCAGTCCGGTCAACAGGCTTCCCGAATTTCTTGATCATATAGTCGAAGCCCCATTCATTGGCTTTCATCGCATTGGCAGCGTATGAACTTCGGTCAACACTCAGGTTGCTCATATCTTTCCATTTATCAGGATAACCAACCTTCATAATAATTTTGTTAAGCTTGCTTAACGCCTTTTGCTTGGTATCATCGCTCATCCAGTCAAGTTGCTTTATTCGCTCGGCATATTCACTGCGGATGGCATTCCCTATTTCAAGCAGCTTTTCCTTCGTGCCTTTGGGAAGATATTCATTCACATAAACCTGCCCTATCAATTCACCGAGTGAAGCATTGGTCTGCTCTACTACCCTTTTCCATCGCGGCTTCTGTTCCTTCTGACCGGACATAACGGTGTGATAGAACTTAAAGTTCTGCTGATCTATATCTTTATTCAGATATTCTGCAAAGGAGTTGATGAGGTTCCACCTGAGATAATTCTTCCATTCATCTAAAGAAAATGATTTAAGATAGGTCTCCAGGGCGGAAAAAAATTCAGGCTGACCGATAACCACCGTGTCAGCAGAAGCAATCCCGCTTGCCTGCAACACTTCATTCCAATGAATAGACGGCGAGAGCTTATTGAAATCAGCAAGCGGCATCTTATTGTAATTCTTATAAGGATCGCGAAGGTCTTCGATCTTGCGGCTGGAATTAGCAAGCGCTGTTTCCATCTTCATCACTGATTCTCCTTCCTTCGATGCTTTGGCTTCATCGTCACCGGAGAGGCGAAACATCGCTTTCAGATGCTTTGCATATTCATTTCGAATATTAGCAGTACGCGCATCAGTATCGAAATAATAATTTCGTTCCGGTAAGCCAAGCCCTCCCTGCCACAGGAAGATAGCGTTCCTTGAACTGATCTTGTCGTCAGCATTAATATAAAAACTATAAGCAGGATTCGCACCAATAACGTGCAGATGTGCAGTTTCTTTCATAAATGAATTAATATCGTTGATCGCATCAATTGCCTTCAACTCATCTGCCAAAGGAGTGATGCCTGCTTTCTCAATACCCAAGGTATCCATGCCGGCATAAAAGAAATCACCGATCTTTTGCTTGTTACTTCCTTTCTCTGCATTTGCACTTGCAGAAGACTCACATATCTTGCGAATGTCATCGTTGAGGGTATCCTGAATCATTCTCCAAAGGCCATTGCTCGTTTCGGAAGCAGGTATGGGGTGATTCTTGAACCATCCATTATTGGCATAAGAGAAAAAGTCTTTGGCAGGGCTGAAGCTTGAATCAATATTAGCCGCAAGCGGATCGGACGTTGCTTTATCTTTTCCATTTTGCATACATGAATTCATCAGGATGATACAGCCTGAAAGGAGGACTAATGAGGTGAGCTTTTTCATAACTAATTTATTTAAGGGGCTAAGCTAAAGATTTTGGCGAGAAGATAAGGTTAAAGAAATGTTGTCAGGCGTCTAAAGCTCTACAAGGAGCTTCTCTTCAAGAGCGAGATGACGGGTGGAGGGATTAAGGAATTGTGGAGTAAGCAGGCTGACTGCGAAATGTGGAAAAGAAATAATTTGCTTTGGTTGAATGCCTTTCTCCCTGAGCTCTTTCAGTCCATTCCTATTAGTATAAAGCCAATAACCGTCGTAATATTTGCCGGATTTTAATGCATCATAGTCTATCCCTTTACATACATGTCCTAAATAAAAATCGAATGAGGGGGTGCCTTCATGCAATGAAAGAATTTTATCAGGATCTATATATTGCGATCGGATGTAATTCGCTATTGCATGCGAAGACTGATACTTTAAAAGCTCAGGATAGAAATGAATATTCATCACCAGGTTTACAAAAATGCTTCCTCCTGCTGAGAAATAAATCAAATCCTTTCTAAAAGACCGGTATCGAAAAAACAGAAAGGCTAACAATGCAAAAGCTACCAGCAGAACAGCTATAGCAATGGATGAAGCAGGAAAAATAAAAAAGAATACAACGGTTGTAATTAAGCTGATCGTAAGAACAAAATACTGAACTCCTTTCAATGCCTTCGTTTTACCGGAAGAAGAATAACGTGTAATTATCTCCGCTGAAAGAATTGCAAACAAAGGAAATGTGGGGAAAATATAATGAGGCAGTTTATAATGCGAGAAAGAAAGAGCAAACAGCGGAATCACGCTACCCATTATGCAGGCATATTCCTTTATCGGGTAAGTGGATGATTTCTTAAAGAAACGATAAACGAAATTTGCAACTGCAAAAGTGGCAATCAAAGACCAAGGCAGAAAAGACCAAAGAAAAGTATGAAGGAAAAATGTATAGTCATTTCCGTTATTCCACTCACTGGCACCTGTGATTCTTCCAAAACTTTGAATCCAGAAATAAAATTTCAAACCATAGTTGCCGTATTGTTCATGTAGCCCATAAAGCATGGGCGATAAAATGGCAAACAATAAAACTATGGCAAATAGCCAATGCCAATTAAATATTTCTTTCCATCGCTTCTTTAAAATCAAATCTGAAAACACGGCAATAACAGGAATCGCAAAACCGATGGGCCCTTTTGCAAGCATGGCTAAAGCAACGCCTACTGTGCCTCCGAGAAGGAAAATAAGTTTCCTGCCTGAAACATATTCCATCAGCTGCCATGTTGCAAATATTACTGCTGCTGCCAGAGCAGCATCCGTTCGTACGTCACTGTTAAACATAAAGAATCCCTGACTCGTGTATAATACCAATGCAGCAATGACACCGATGCGCTGATCATAAAGCAGTTTTCCAAGTCTGTAAGTTGAATAGGTGCCAAGCAATGTGAAAAGAAAAGATGGAAGCTTGTAACTGAAATTACTTATCCCCAATATCTTATAGCTTATGGATACAATCCAAAAAAGCAACGGTGGCTTATCGAGATAAGGCTGACCGCAATAAAAAAACTGAAGATAATTTCCGGAATCCATCATCTGCTTGGTAAGAGATGCATATTGAGCAGCGTCAATATCCATTACATCAGTAAACAACCCGATAATGTAAACAAGTGTCGCACTCAGAAATAAAAACCAAAAAAAATTCTTTTCTTCCTTATTAAACATCAACTAAAGCTTAGCAGTTCTCAAGACCGGCGGCAAATATAAACTATGAAACATATTAAATAGTTTTATGGCTTGTTTTGTTACTCGCTTTTTGCGGGAAACCCATTAAAAAGAGTGTGAAAGAAACGTTAATTCGCAGCGGATAAGAGCCTACTTTGTATCTTGCACCTCCATTTTTTCACTTGTCATTTGAAATTCTTTTAATGAAGTTTAGAAACATCTTTTTTATAGTTATTGCCTTGGTTTTGGCATTTTTTGTAGTCAGGAAACTGTCCTCTGGCAATGGTTCCTCAAATAGTACTGTTACGGGAGGAAAAGTTCAGCCTTTGTTGGTAAACGCTTATGTAGTAAAGCCGCAGGGAATTACAGACAAAATCATTGCCTCAGGCACCGTAATAGCCAACGAACAGGCCGATGTGAAAAATGAAATAGCAGGAAGAGTAGTGCACATCTTTTTCAAAGAAGGAAGCAAGGTGAAAAAGGGAGATATGCTTGTGAAGATATTTGATGAAGATCTTCAGGCACAATTAAAAAAGCTTCAACTACAGAAAGATCTTGCTGAAAAGAATGAAGGCCGGATGCAGGACTTGTTAAAAGTTCAGGGCGTGAGCCAGCAGGATTATGATGCCGCATTGAACTCAGTGAATTCATCAAAAGCAGATATTGAACTGGTGAAAAGTCAAATAGAAAAGGCGAATATAAAAGCTCCATTTGATGGCATAGTCGGATTAAGAACAATCAGCGAAGGTGCATTCCTCATGTCGAATACCCGCATTGCCACCATACAGGAAATTGATCCCATTAAAATAGAGTTTACGGTTCCGGAGCGTTATATGAACCTCGTTCATACGGAAGATGAAATCACTTTTTCGGTGGAAGGGTCCAAAGAAAGATTTAAAGGAAATGTTTATGCTATTGAGCCAAGCATTGATCTTGCCACCCGTTCTCTGACGATTCGCGCACTAAGCCCAAACAAGGACAGCAAAATTCTTCCGGGCGCCTTTGCCCGCATTGAAGTGCCGCTAAGAGAAATTAAAGATGCTCTCATGGTGCCAACGGAAACTTTGATACCTCAACTGAAAGGGCAAACAGTGTTTATTTCCAAAAACGGTGTGGCCGCATCAAGAGAAGTAGAGACAGGGTTGCGAAATGATTCAACCATTCAGATCACGCACGGTTTAGAAGCGGGAGATACTGTTTTGACCACAGGTCTGCTTGCATTGCGTCCTAATATGCCTGTAATAATTACATCAGTAAAATAAAATAGAATTTGAAGATTTAATGATTGGTTGATTTGAAAATCAAATCAGCTAATCATCAAATCAGCTAATCATTAAATTTAAAAATGAGTTTACCCTCCATAAGTTTAAAGCGTCCGGTGATGGCAATGGTGATGTCAATCGTCATCATCATCTTTGGGGGAATCGGCTTTAAATTCCTTGGTATAAGAGAATATCCTTCCCTCGATCCGCCCGTTATTACTGTTCGAACAAGCTATACAGGGGCAAACGCAGACATTATCGAATCACAGATCACGGAACCGTTGGAGCAATCCATTAACGGTATTGCAGGCATCCGTTCCATTGCTTCCACAAGTGCGCTCGGTGTAAGCATCATTACTGTTGAATTTAATCTTGGAGAAGATCTTGAAGCCGCAGCAAATGATGTACGCGATAAAACTGCACAGACTATTCGCCTGCTGCCCCAAGATATTGATGCACCGCCTGTAGTTACGAAGTCAGATGCAAATTCTGATGCTATTCTTGCCCTCACCGTTCAAAGTGATTCTAAAAATATTCTCCTTGTAGATGATTATGCAGCCAATGTAATACTGCAACGCCTTCAGACCATTCCAGGTGTAAGCACGGTACAAATTTGGGGAGAGAAAAAATACGCCATGCGTTTGTGGCTTGACGCTTCAAAGCTTGCGGCAAAGAACCTCACGCTGATTGATGTTCAAAATGCCTTAGACAGAGAGAATATAGAGCTTCCTGCCGGAAAGATTGTTGGATATAACACAGAGCTTACGGTTAAAACGCTTGGACGTCTCACCACTGAAGCGGATTTCAATAACCTTATTCTTCATTCTGACAGTGCGAACACAGTTCGATTTAAAGATGTCGGTTATGCTGTCTTGGGTACTGAGATAGAAGAAACCAGCTTGAAATCATCCGGCATTCCAATGATTGGTCTTGGCCTAGTACCTCAGCCAGGCTCAAACTATATAGACATAGCAGATGAGTTTTACAAACGCTACGATCAGCTCAAGAAAGATATACCAAAAGATTTCAAGCTTGACATAGCGCTTGATAACACCGGCTTCATCCGGAAATCCATCAGCGAAGTGGGAGAGACTCTGCTCATCGCCTTTCTTCTTGTTGTTATCATCATCTATCTATTCTTCCGCGACTGGCTTATTGCATTGCGCCCTCTCATTGACATTCCGGTATCACTCATCGGTGCCTTCTTCATTATGTACCTCATGGGGTTCAGCATCAACATTCTCACCCTGCTTGCCATCGTTCTTGCCACAGGGCTTGTGGTAGATGACGGCATCGTCGTTACAGAAAATATATATAAGAAAATTGAAGCCGGCCTTAAACCCAGGCAGGCAGCTGATGAAGGGTCAAATGAAATTTTCTTCGCTGTTGTTTCCACTTCTCTTACACTTGCTGTGGTATTCCTTCCCATTATTTTTCTGCAAGGATTTATAGGACGCCTGTTCCGTGAATTCGGAATTGTTTTGGCAGGCGCTGTTCTCATTTCTGCATTTGTATCGCTTTCACTCACACCTGTGCTGAATGTATTGCTTGCAAGAAAAAATCAAAAGCATTCTAAATTTTATATAAAGTCTGAACCCTTCTTTGCAGGGATGATTGACGGCTATCGTAAATTGTTGAAATCGTTTATGAAAAGGCGATGGATGGCATGGGTTATTGTTGTGGCTTCCTTAGTGATGATTGTTGTAGTTGGCATGACTCTGCAATCGGAATTATCACCGCTGGAAGACAGAAGCCTCTTACGAATGCAGGTTATAGCACCCGAAGGCGCATCGTATGATTATATGGACAATTATATGAACCGTCTCTCCCAATTTGTGAAGGACTCCGTTCCTGAAAAAAAAATCTTTCTAAGCATAACAGCACCTAACTTTTCAGGCCCCGGGGCTGTTAATACGGGCTATATGCGAATGGTTCTCGTTGCACCTCCTGACCGCACGAAAACTCAGCAGGAATTGGCAAAGTATATTACCGATAATCTTAAATATTTTCCTGAGGGAAGGGCCTTCGTTATCCAGGAACAAACGATCAGCGTTGGAACAGCATCAAAAACCAGCTTACCCGTACAATTTGTACTTCAGAACCAGGATTTCGATAAGTTCAGAGAGTTTCTTCCGAAGTTCTTAGCCGAAGTAAATAAAGAACCAACATTCAAAGGAGTTGACTTTAATTTGAAATTCAACAAGCCGGAAGTGAATATTGAAGTAAACCGCGATAAAGCAAATGCAACAGGCGTTTCAGTATCCGACATTGCACAAACGCTTCAATTTGCTCTAAGCGGAAGACGATTCTCTTATTTCACGATGAGCGGCAAACAATACCAGGTGATTGGTCAGTTTAACAAGTCTGATCGTGGTGACCCGCTTGACCTTAAATCCATTTTTGTACGGAACAAATCAGGCACAATGATTCAAATGGATAATCTTGTGGAATTGAAGGAACAAAGCAGCCCGCCGCAATTATATCATTACAACCGTTACAAATCAGCGACGGTCTCTGCCGGCCTTGCCCAGGGGAAAACCGTTGGTGATGGCATCAAGGCAATGAATGCCATTGCAAAGAAGGTACTTGACAGTTCATTCACTACATCATTAACAGGGCCTTCGCGTGATTATGCGGAAAGTTCCTCCAATATTCTCTTTGCTGGTATTCTCGCCCTTGTTCTTATATATCTTATTCTTGCTGCACAGTTTGAAAGCTTCATTGATCCCGGCATCATCATGCTCACGGTGCCGCTTGCACTGGCAGGCGCTGTGCTTTCATTATGGCTGTTCGGACAAACACTGAATATCTTCAGCGAGATCGGGATGATCATGTTGATAGGGCTTGTTACGAAAAACGGGATTCTTATTGTAGAGTTCGCAAACAAGCAAAGAGAAGCAGGTCTTTCCAAGATTGACGCAGCCATTGAGGCTTCCGCTCTTCGCCTCCGCCCCATCCTGATGACAAGCATTGCAACTGCCCTGGGTGCATTGCCCATTGCCATCGGTCTTGGTGCGGGATCCCAAAGCCGCATCCCGATGGGTATTGTAGTTATAGGGGGATTGATGTTTTCTCTCATCCTTACACTTTTCGTAATTCCGGCTATATATACCTTTATATCAAGAGATAAAAAGCATGATGAATAAGAAATTAATTCTCTTTTTCCTGCTTTTAATGCTGTCCGGACAATTTTCCTCCGCACAGGATTCATTGATGACAGTGGATAAAGCCATAGAGCTGATATTAAAAAACAATTTCTCGATCACTATTTCACGCAATCAATCTGACATTGCAAAAAATAATAATACTGCCGGCAATGCAGGAGAACTTCCTCAATTAAGTTTGAATGCTACGGGGAGTTCTGCAAGTAATAATATTAAACAAGTTTATTCTACGGGAACTGATTTTTCTAAAAACGATGTTCTTTCAAATAACCTGAATGCTTATGCATCGCTTAACTGGACAATCTTTGACGGCTTAAACATGTTTGCTTTAAAAAGCCAGTATCAAGAATTGGAAGCGCAAGGCGACTTGAACCTGAAAATACAAATCGAAAACACGATAGAACAAACGATTCAGATTTATTTCAATATTGTCCAGCAGCAACAATTGGTGAAGGCTTTGAATGAAGAAATTGCAGTGTCGGAAGAACGCGCTAAGATCGCTGACAGGAAATTTTCAAATGGTTCCGGATCCAAGCTGGATTTGCTGCAGGCAAAGGTTGATTTGAATGCCCAACGTTCTGCCCTGATGAAGCAGCAAACAGCACTGGAAGAATCGAAAGTCAATCTAAATCAATTGCTGGCGCGTTCACTTGACACACGATTCGGAGTTGCTGACACGGTTATCATTTCCTACCATCCTTCATACGATCAATTGAACACAAGTGTATTTCAACGTAACAATGAATTGCAGTTCACTGAAAAGAATATACATCTTTCACAATTGAATTTGAAAGAAATACAATCACTGCGCTATCCAAGGATCTCGCTTACCGGCAATTATGTTTTTTCAAAAGTGGATAACCAGGCAGGGTTTACTTTGCTGAATCAGAATCAAGGTTTCAATTATGGATTCACTGCTACCATGCCATTGTTTAATGGCTTTACAAGCAGCACCGGTGCAGGCAGCGGCTATTCTATTCACAGCGCAGTAAAGAATGCAAAGCTTGGCATATTAAACAGCCAGCTTCAATTTGATCAGACAAAACTTGTGATTGAATCATCGCTGATGAATGTTTACAGAGAGTTTGAAGACAACAAGCAAGTATTGAAATTGGAGGAAGAGAATATTCAATATGCGAGAGAAAGCATGAACATTGCATTAGAGCGCTTTCGCGTAGGACTAAGCACCTTTGTTGATTTCAAAGTGGCGCAAACCGGCTTTGAAGATGCCATGTCGCGCCTTGTTGCAGCGCGTTATAATACGAAGGTTTCTGAAACCGCCCTGATGAGACTGAATGGATATCTGGTTAAATAATGAATAGATGTCATCCTATGTTTGCTCTTTGAAAAAAAGTGTTTAAATTAGAGGAAAAGAAGAAGTAGGGAAAAGAGAAAGATTACAATCTGTCATTGGTACTAAGAGACCGTTCGCAATGCTAATCATTTTTCCCTTCTGCTTAATGCTTGGACAGTTCATTAGGCCATAAAGCCTGAATGCAGGATTGATAAGTCAAAAAAGCAGAAAACTTCTTCCATTGTTAAACACTTAAATACAAAATTATGAATTACATTGGAATTGACAAATACAGCCGGAGATGGCGTGTTGAGTGATGTGGTGAGTGTGATTGTACCTAATGCCTGATAAGTGACGAGTGACAAGTGACAAGTGACAAGCGACGGGTGACGGGTGACGGGTGAAAGGTAAAAAAAAGAAAATACGTGCTACTCACTTTTCACTCGTCACCGAATCATCCCTGTGTCTTCGTGATAAAGAGGCTTTCATGTTTTTCAATAAGCCACAAACATCTTCGTTGCACTACCACTTGCCGATTTTAAATGAAGAAAATAAATACCCGGTGAAAGAGATGTGATATCTATTACGGATTGTGGATTTGAGATTTGGACTTGAAGGAGCATTTGCCCGAGCATATTTGTTATATAAGCATACGTGTTCTCTCTCCTGTTGAACGAAGAGCATTGAATAAATAATTGATTGGTGGCAGGATTGGGATATATATAAATCGTACTATTCGCACCAAACTCTTTAATCCCTGTCACATTTATGCCAACTGCAATCTTGCAACCTTCATGATTCGTTATCTGTATATTATAATTGCCGCTGTTCGTGATAACAAGGAAGGTATCTGTTGCGCCTGAGATAATGGATGTGCTGTCATACCATTGATAAGATGCATAAGAAGTGTCTGTTGTGCAATAAAGCGTTTTTCCTATCTGGCTGATAACAGGTAAAGGCGGAGGAGGACTAACAGCTATATAATTACCGAATGTAACCGTATCGCTGCCGAGTGAATTATAAGCAATAAGCTGAACATCGTACCTGCCTGCTGTTGAATAGCAAACTAATGGTGGATTTTCATCTGTGCTTGACGATGGTTGTAAAGCTCCATTGCCATGAGGAGGCATCGGTGCTTAGATCGGTGAAGCTTATGCAGTCACTGGCACATACTGATGTTTTGGATGATTGAAAAGCGGCCACAGGAGGAGCAGTAACCACGTTGCAAACAGGGATGCAGGAAGTATCAGGAGCAAAGACCCATAAATCTCATAGGCAATCAAAGTTGGCGCGGTTGTACTCGCCCCTAAATAAATAATACTTATTGTTATTACCCCACCATGCATTAGCGCCCATGCGTGAAGGAGGCTCATTGGTTGGTGAAGGCACTCCTAACGTTCCGAACTTACCTGCCTGGTTAGCAGTCTTCGCGCCGCTTAACCATTTCCATTGAAGCAATTGCGGATCGAATAACCAAAGATCATTATAACCATAAATACCATTATCAACTCCTCCAAACAACCAAAATCTTCCGCAATTATCTGTTACGGTTGCCCGCTGTTCATATCTCGCACCCGGCACATTGTTATTAGCAAACGCACACTCAGTGCCATATATACCCACACCATTTAATGTATTAGGTCCCGCCATCCAGGTCCATAGGTTACTATCCGGATTATATTTCCACATATCATTAAAATTATCAATAGTATTCGAGCCAATGCTTCCTCCGAATAGCCAGAAGTTTCCCTGTTTATCCTTCCATCTTGTATGCGTATATCTTCCCCCCGGGTCATTTGTTGCATTACTTATTCCCTTGGTTCCATAAACAGCAGCAGCGTTAATAAAAGCAGATCCTTTTACCCATGTCCATTCGTTGGTGCTGATGTTGTATTTCATTACATCGTTAAGGTAACCGAAGTTAATCGCATCATCAAATCCATATCCGCCAAAGAGCCATAAATTATTTAATGAATCTATCCATGCAGAAGCCGCTTCATTTCTCTGTCCAGGATAGTTTCCGGCAGCGGGAACGCCAATGGTTCCATGATGCCCCCAAAATGCTGATTGACTTCCATTCATCCAAGTCCATTCATTAGTCCCTATATCATATCTCCACATATCGGGGAGAGCACTCATGCCTCCGAATAACCAGAGAACACCCGCAGTGTCAACCCAGGTTGCAGCGCCATAATCCCCAACGCCGGGACTATTGGCAGTGTCCGGCACTCCCTGCGTTCCCCAAACAGGTGCCAGGTTTAGCTGACCATTTCCTTTCACCCATGTCCATTCCAGGGTTAAAGGATTGAACTTCCACAAATCACTATATGCATTGGTTCCGCCACCGTAAAGCCAGAAATTACCTTGCTTATCTTTCCACTCCACCATTTCATAATTTGCAGGCGGATGATTATTTACAGAAGGTATTCCTTGCGTTCCGTACACACCCGCAGCGTTGAAAGTTTTGGCTCCGCTTATCCACGTCCATGTTCCGCCCTGACCGGATGCAAAATGCAAAACAGAAAAAGTAATAAAAAATAATAAACAATTTTTTTTCATGCACCAATATTTGGAATAGACAAAAGTAAAGTATTTTTAGTAATGAACAGAAAAACATCAAATTGTGCCTTAAAAAAGGAAAAAAGAAGATTAAAGGAAAACGATGATTAAGCAATCATTTTTAACAGAGGTAAAAGCAATAAAAAAAGATGTTGACATTTTTCAATATGCCCCGATAGCAAGCATCGTAAGGGTGCAAGCTTCCATTGTTTCAATTCCTTTTTTCTCTGCCAACGCCTCAAACGCTGAATTTTCAGCGCCCGGATTAAAAATAATCCGCTTCGGATTCAGGTTCAATATATATTCCTCTAACTCCTGTTGGTGTTGGGGGTTAATATAAAGCGTAACGGTATATATATCCTGAAAAGCAGGTCTGCCTGTTTGGATTTTTACACCCTCCGCTTCACCTTCTTTTTTGCCTAAAGCGACAACTGCAAAGCCTTTTGCTTTAAGCCTGTGAATGGCTTGATATGCATAACGTGATGGATTATCAGATGCGCCGATGACAAGTGTTGTTTTCATTTCTACGGATTACAAATCTGTTACGAATATACGAAATTAGCAACGAATTAAGATTACACGATTCGTAAATTCGTAACAGATTCGTATTCGTAGATGTCAACCTGGTTCAGTATAGTCAAGTTCCTTGTGATAGGTTTCTTCGAGTGTGTAAACGGATAGGAAGGATAATAAAATAACTACGGACCCCACTGTTGCCGCAGAGCCTATTAATCCGAAAGGAGTGCTCAGATAAGTAAAAGCCATCGTGATAAGCACAGTTGTTCCGCGTACAAAATTAGGAACGGTAGTAGTTACCGTGGCACGAAGGTTTGTACCAAACTGTTCACTTGCGATAGTAACGAACACAGACCAGAATCCGTTGGGAATGCCTACCACGAAAAGAATTAAATAAAACCTGTTCACCTCAATACCTGTCGAGGCATAGCACCATGCAAGAGAAATGATCAATCCTGTCAAGACAAGAAACAATGCTTTTCTTCTTGACTTCAGCCATTGGCTTAGCAACCCGGTAACAAAGGTGCCAATGGAAGCCCCTATATAATGGTACATCACTGCTTTCGATACTTCTATTTTACCAATGATATTTAACCCATTTACTCCACCTATCTTATCGGAGAAAGAAACTAACACTCCTATTACATACCAGACAGGAACGCCGACAAGGATACACCGGATAAATTTGCCAAATCTTTTCTTGTTGGTAAATAAGGAAAGGAAGTTGCCTCTTTTCACCGATGTTTCTTTGAGCTTAGAGAACATTCCGGATTCATAAACAGTAATTCGCAAAACGAGCAGCGCCAACCCCAATGCACCTCCTACGTAGTAGGCAACCCTCCAGTCAAATGATTCAGCCACTATATATCCTGCCACTGCCCCCACGATGCCCATGCCTGCAACAATAGTGGTTCCATATCCGCGCGATTCTTTTGTCATGACCTCTGAAACGAGGGTGATGCCTACTCCCAATTCGCCTGCAAGGCCAAGCCCTGCAAAAAACCTGAGAATATAATATTGATTCAAATTGGTAATCATTCCGTTAGCAATGTTTGCAACGGAATAGAGAAGAATGGTTCCAAAGAGAACGGAAAGCCTTCCTTTCTTATCTCCCAGCACTCCCCAAATAATTCCACCCAAAAGCATGCCTATCATTTGTGTATTTAATAGATTCAGCCCGATGGTTTTGTTCATATCACCGGTTATTCCAAGCCCATTCAGGCTTTTCACCCGTACGATGCTGAAAAGAATGAGATCGTAGATGTCAACAAAATAGCCCAATGCGGCTACAATGACGATGATATTTAAAGGATTTTTTGTGATGCTGTTTTTCATACTTCTTTCTTGCCTGCTCAAATAACGTGAAAGAAAATTTATCAAACAAAATTTTTAATGTCGGATCATTTTAAAGCATAGCCGCAGATTCGCAGATTTGTAAGATAAAAACATGTGATTTTTAATCTGCGAATCTGTGGCTCTTTCATTCTTCCTGAAAATAAATTTCCCAAATAACATCTTTTATGTTTCGTAATTAACAACGGAATCCTACTTTTGCCTCCGGAGAAATGGCAGAGCGGTTGATTGCACCTGTCTTGAAAACAGGCTTGGGTAAAACCAACGGGGGTTCGAATCCCTCTTTCTCCGCCAGTACAAACAGCAATAAGTATCAAAGAGTATCAAACCCTTGTAAAGCGTGGCTTTCAAGGGTTTTTGCTTTTTATAAGGAACATCAAAAAAACCCTTTTCTTCAAAGCAGAGTTACCCTTTTGTTACCCTGCGCCATCTTTCCGGTTTATAGGGTAACTTTTTCAGAATGCTTTGCCTTTCTAAATCCGTAACTCATTTCGTAATTACTGTTTCTTACCGTTTTGTCGATGGAAATTTGCAGAGAATTTCATGTTTAACAATTTAAAAATCAGGTAAAATGAAAAATTTCAGCATCAGTTTCTACATTAAAAAAGACAAGGTAAATGATAGCGGTGAAGCTGCTATTTATGCAAAAGTTAAAGCGAATGGTACGAAGGTGACATTTTCCACAAAAAAGATGATTGCCCCGGTCAGGTGGAAGGAAACAAACCACCTGAATAAGACCCGTGATGATGGCGAAAAAGCTATGCGCACAGAATTGGGGGTTATTGAGTCAGGTTTTAAGCAATTGTTTGATAGCTATGATTTACAGAACTTGCATGTTACAGCAGAAGTATTGAAGAATAACTACTTCAATCCTGCTAAGGTTGAGAAACCCAAAGCTCATACTTTGTTAGAGCTTTATGAATTACATAACAGCAAGTTCTTAGAAAAGGTAAAAGCAGGAATGCGAAGCGTAGAAAGTCATACAAAGTATAAATCAGTCCATTTGCATGTAATTGATTTCATGAAGGATACTTATGGAGTAAATGATTTTGAACTGGATAAGCTCAATTTCGAGTTTGTAGAAAGATTTGATTTGTATATGCGCCTCAATAAAAAGTGTGGAAACAATACGACTGTAAAGTATATCCAGTTTTTACGTGCTGTGATTAATACCGGTATTAAATATGAATGGTTAAATAAAGACCCTTTCATAAGGTATGAAGGCAAACTCGAAGAAATAGAAACAAATTTTCTTACTGAGGAACAGTTGCAAGCCATTGAAGAAAAGGTTTTCTCAAATGAGCGCTTGAATATAATTCGTGATACTTTTTTGTTCAGTTGTTACACAGGGTATGCACCCGTTGATATTGCTAAACTCTCATGGAATGAGGTCACCAAAAATATTGATGGGAAATTATGGATTTATACAAGAAGGCAAAAGACCAAGGTAAAAGCAGACGTTCCGCTTTTACCACAAGCGTTACGAATAATAGAAAAGTACCGCAATCACCCAAGGTGCATTGAAAAAAAACTTTTAGTTCCATATAACACCAACCAAACTATGAACCAGTATTTAAAAGAAGTGGGTGATGTATGTAATATTCCTTTTGATTTAACTTATTACTGTGCCCGGCATACTTTTGCGACTACTGTCACAATGTTAAGCGGGATAAGCCTGGAAAGTGTAAGCAAAATGTTAGGGCATAAGCGGATAACGCAAACGCAAACTTATGCGAAAGTTGTAAATGATAAGGTTGGCAGGGAAATGAAAACCCTATACAATAAGTTTAAGCAGAAAGAGGATGATAAAGGGAGCGAAATGCAAGCAGCAGTATGATTAAAGGACAGGAGCCATAGCGCTCCTGTTTTTTTATACTTTTGGCTCCTTAGCCCACTAAATTATGCAAATGAAATTTGAACATAAGAATAACTTGTTCAACCATCTGCGTTTCTCATTACCGAAAGCAGATAGGATGAAATTTACTTCTTACAAAGACCTTGCGGTTCCCCTCTCTGTTGAATCATTTAATGACACAATTTCCTCATTAATGATAAATTTCTTCAATGAGTTTCAGGAGAATTCATTTATGGGTCAATATCTGCCTTACTCAACTGAATTAATCGCAGAATTGACTGAGATAAAAGAACAATTATTACTTGGACATTTTACCACAAAACAAATGGCGGTAATGATTCTGTTTGCCAGAGAGTATATGACCGAGGATATGGAAGATTATGATACTGACTTGTGGAAAGTTGCTGAGGATAAAGTTTCCTACTCCTGTTGCCAGAATGTCATCCACGTTATCATATTCCAGGTAATGAGTGTTGACAACATTATAAACCAAATAAATTCAAGTATCGAAAGAAGAACAAAATTGGAAAAGCCATTTCCTCATGCAGCTCTCACCATTCAAGACCTACAACCTAAGAAATTTACACCCTTAAAAATACAATCCAGATTAAAAAAGATAGAACTCGTCACCTTATTCTGGTTACTCAATGAGGCAAAATTTTTACGGTTCGACACCAACAAACAACTTGCTGACTTTTTAGAAGACAACTTCCAGTATTTATATGGTGGTAAATATGTGGATGTAAATGAGGTTGAAATTGAAATCAGCAGGCTACAACAACATCAAATTGAACACATACAAGCAAAAGAATTTAGAGACCTGCGAAAAGAGTTGCAGGAATTTGACACAAAAATTCTTTCCGTGCTTGAAGACATGAAAATAAAGAAACCTATTAAGGACAGGTAGCCCAGCCCTATATATTTTCGTAAGTGTTTCGGTAATTACCTTTTCTTACTGATTTATCGCCGGAAATTTGCATCCTAATTCTACGAATGATGGATGTAAATCTCATTGCTACCAAGCAAGATATTGAGCAAGTTCTAAGGCGCATAGATGCGCTTGAACAGAAAATAGAATACTCTTCTTCTCCTAAGGAAGAAGAAGCAACCTGTTTCCCGAAGCTTCTGCGACTGTGTGAAGTAATGGACATGCTTAACATGTCGGAGAACACAATTAAGAAGAAGATTGCTATTGGTGAAATTACAAGGATAGAAATCTATTCGGGTAATTTCCGCTTTCCGGCGGAGCAGTTTGACAGAATATCAGCAATGCTTCAACCCTATAAGTAATACAAGGAATACAAGGGTTGGTATTACAAACTGAGCTTGCCAAAAATTATTCCATATACCATTTGTCTTGACCGCCTGGAAATAGTCCTTTCAGGGAAAGCAATCATTATGGATAAACTTTACCTAAGCCCAAACTTAAAAGAGATTGAACTTACACCGGAAGTAAAATTGATTTTATCTCCTGAAAAGAAAAATCCATTTTACAATTTTTCATTTGAAGTGTTTTTAAAGGATGTAGTTATTGGCAATTATTATTTCGACCATAAGAAGAAATTGAGATATGATATTGAACATCCTTCTTTGTTCACTATCCATAACCACATCCTTTATGCAACAGGCTTGCCTGTAAAAATCACTACTGTTTTAAAAGCTTTGCAGTTGCAATTTTATAAATATTACAACATAGAGATAGCTATTAACGGATATGATTTGCTTGATATTCAAAACAAACTCCTTAATTCAAAAGCTTATCACAGGAAGCAACTGCTTAAAGGCATTACGCCAACACTGAATGAAAGAACCATGACTTATAAAAGTCACACACTTGGTTCTCGGCTGAGTGATAAGTATATAGTTATCTATGATAAACAGGAAGAAATTGAAAAGAGCGGAAAGACTTACATAGCTGACTTTTGGCGCAAGAATGGATTGCTGATTAATCCGGATAAAAGAATTAATCGAATAGAAATTCGATTAAAGAGAAAAGCAGTTAGGGATGTTACTTCTGACTTTAACAAGCTGACAGACCCCAAATATCTTGCTTCATTGTTCAGAACGTTTGGGGGCATTACCTTGAATATATTCACAATGAAAACAGAAAAAGAAAACGAAAGTTCGTCATTGACTGGCAATCACTCTCAGCCTTACGGCTTAGAAAAACAAGGAATATTACGGTAGCCATTCCGGTAGGTGCATATAAACACGTTATTAAGAAACTATACCTTGAATATCACAATACAGGTAAGGAGTTTTACATGCATTCCTATGAAGAACTTGCATCAACATACAATTTGAATGGTTGGTTACGTATTAGAATTCCAAGATGGATACAAGAATTTCGGCTACATTGAATTGTATATAATCATAAAACCCCACAATAAATGTGAGGCTCTATGATAATCACAAAATGATATGCAGTAATATTACTGTTCAGAAATATTATGCGTTCGGAATAGTCAAGGTCAATGCATCCGACGCAATTCCATTTCCGGCAGTATTAACCAGCACAATCCAATATGAATAGGTTTGCATGGCACTTGTACTGTTTGTGTCAATGAACGATGTTTTAGTTGTGGTTGCTATCTGCACGGCAGCACTGAAAACTGTGGTCGTTCCTCTTAAAACATTGTAAGATTTAACGTTACCCGCAGAAGTTGTATTGAGTGGTTTCTTCCATTTTAATTTTATTTGATTGGAATTTATCTTGCGAGTCACAAAATTATGAAAACCTTGTACCATTTGAAGCACACCCTGAGGTGTCTTAGGATTAGAAAGCTGAAATTCGCTTGTGAGAATAATGGAACCCATTAATGAATAATCACTTCCGGAAGCAGTTTGAGCGGTATTCTGCACATACTGTGCTTCTGATTTTAGGAGTTGAGAAAGCGTGAGCGCTTTTTGGCGCAGGTCAACAAGGTCATTGTGGGAGCCACGGTTCCCTTTTGGACCCCATGCTGCGATGGCGTTTACAACATCTGTGACACCAGTTTAAAGTGAGGCAAGAGTAGGTGAAGGTGTCGGAAAATTCAAATTTCCATTCATGCTGACAAATACACGGTTGCCGAGATTTACAAGTCCTGCATAGTTTGTTTTACTTGTTTTGATAGCTAAAATTGGTTTAGACATAGTTTTTGGTTTTTAAGTTGGTTTTTGTTTAATTATTTGTAACCTTAGTAAAGTTAATTCAACTTTATATATAGTAAATAGTAAATAATTTTTATTTTAAAGTATTTCATATTTTATTTTTTCAAACCCAACTCAACCTTAGCTACCATCTTTGTATTTTTTGTTAATTGCAATGAGTTTATTCCGACTTTTCCGTGTTCAACTGAATTTTTATCCTTTTTAATAATTGTTTCCATGAAACAATTGGTAATCATTTTTTTCTTACCAATCACTTTTAAAGGTTTACATGTGATAATGCCTCACAATAGCTATTAGTTTCATTTTTTTGTGGTTTGAATAGGAAATAGTGGTTTGACCTGATGAAAAAACTCTCCGACCTACCAGACATTGATAAACCAAGAGAGAAACTTGCCAATCGTGGTGTACAGGCATTAAGCAACCATGAATTGCTCATGGTTTTGTTGGGAAGTGGACTGCCCGGCAGGGATGTTTCAGCACTTGCAACGGATATTTTGAAAGTAATTGAAGCAGAACAGGGTAATATTACATTGGAGAAGCTTACTCAGGTTCAGGGCATTGGAACAGCCAAAGCAAGTCAAATACTTGCATAGAAATCGCCCAACGGGGGAATGTCAATAGCATCAAAGTAGGTAGTGTCCCTTCCTGAAATAGCTTGA
>PLYJ01000131.1 GCA_003151745.1 Bacteroidota bacterium | reverse complement strand
ATTTTACCTTGCAAAACTCTCATAACGTATAGTATGATAAATACAAAAAACAGAATTCGTGGATAGGTATTGATAGTTTCATGCCAAGCCACAATCATAAACCCTGTTATTAATGCTCCAAGTATTAGAATATATCTTATTAAAAGAAATATTCTATTATATCGAATGATGGTTAATTGCATTTAGCTGTCTTATGTAGGCTAAGCCAAAAGTAGAATTATTTTGAATAGCAAAACTCGTTTGCAGTAAGCTTAGTTTACTTAAGTGATAGCCTAAATAATGATAATTTCTACCTTCGCCACTAAACTTTTTCAATGCTGAGAACAAACACCTGCGGAGAATTAACTATTAAAGATGTTGGAAAGAAAGTCACGCTGTGCGGATGGGTTCAGCGTTCGCGCGATTTAGGCGGAATGACTTTTATTGACCTGCGCGACCGTTATGGCATTACGCAGTTGGTCTTTAACATGGAGACCAATGCTGCATTGTGCGAGCAGGCAAGAAAGCTTGGAAGAGAGTTTGTTTTAAAAGCCAGTGGAGTTGTTGCGGAACGAAGTAATAAGAATGCTAAAATGGAAACAGGTGATATTGAAATCACGGTTGAACATTTTGAAGTATTGAATGCATCGCTTACTCCTCCTTTTACAATTGAAGAGAATACAGACGGAGGTGATGATATTAGAATGAAATACCGTTATCTCGATATTCGAAGAAATGCTGTGAAGCAGGCGTTGGAATTGCGTGCAAGGATGGCAACAGAAACACGCAACTATCTCAACTCACAAAAGTTTATCGAAGTAGAAACACCGGTTCTTATCAAATCAACTCCTGAAGGTGCGCGCGATTTTGTAGTGCCTTCACGAATGAACCAGGGAGAGTTTTATGCATTGCCGCAATCGCCTCAAACATTCAAGCAATTGCTGATGGTTGCAGGGCTTGACCGTTATTACCAGATTGTAAAATGCTTTCGTGACGAAGACTTGCGTGCCGACCGCCAACCGGAGTTCACACAGATTGACTGTGAGATGAGCTTTGTGGAGCAGGAAGACATTCTCCAAACATTTGAAGGATTGGTTCGTCATTTTTTTAAAGCAGTGAAGGGAATTGACATTGCGTCCGTGCCGCGCATGACTTACGCCGATGCAATGAAGTATTACGGCAACGACAAACCCGACATTCGTTTCGAAATGAAGATGGTGGAGATGGACAATGTCGTTAAAGGGAAAAACTTCAAAGTATTTGACGATGCAGAATTGGTTGTTGCTATTTGTGCAAAAGGATGTGCCGAATATACACGCAAGCAACTGGATGAACTAACGGAGTTTGTGAAGCGCCCACAGATTGGTGCAACAGGAATGGTCTATGCACGTTGGAATGCAGACGGTTCGCTGAAATCATCCGTAGATAAATTTTATTCAGCCAATGACCAAAAGATGTGGATGGAGAAAATGAATGCGCAACAAGGCGATTTGATTTTAATTCTTGCGGGCGAAAAAAGTAAAACCCGCAAAGCGATGAGCGAGCTTCGACTTGAAATGGGTTCGCGCTTGGGTTTACGGAATAAAGAAACATTTGCCCCGCTTTGGGTGCTTGACTTTCCTCTTTTAGAGTGGAATGAGGACAGCAAACGGTGGCACGCCATGCATCATCCTTTCACTTCGCCGAAGCCTGAAGATATTTCTTTGCTTGAAAGCAATCCCGGTGAAGTACGGGCAAATGCTTACGACCTCGTGATTAATGGTGTGGAAATAGGCGGCGGCTCCATTCGCATTCATAATAAAGAGCTTCAGAAGCGGATGTTTTCTTTGCTCGGCTTTACCGATGAAGATGCGCAGGCGCAGTTCGGCTTTTTGATGAATGCTTTTGAATATGGCGCTCCTCCGCATGGTGGTATTGCCTTAGGCTTTGACCGCTTATGTGCCATGTTTGGTGGTTCTGATTCCATCCGCGATTACATTGCTTTTCCAAAGAACAATGCAGGGCGTGATGTAATGATTGATTCTCCTTCTAAAATATCGGATGAGCAATTGAAGGAGTTGGGAATTACAAGAACGGACACGGGTAAGAACTAATGGAAATTTTAACAGCCTGGTTAATATCCGGACTGATTTGTTTAGGCTTGAGCCAAAGTCCTGTTTTTTTAATAAATGATGTAGAAAGTTAAACTAAGCATCATAAAAATTATACGAAATCACGCCAAGATTAGCAGAAACCAGAACGTGATCACCTGAAACCACAACGTGGTTTCTACTAACCATGTCATGGTTTTGCAAAGACAAAGCATGGTTTCAGGTGAACACGTTGTGATTAGTGGAAACCATGATGTAAATTCTGGTGATTTTTGGGTAGTTGTTATTAAAAAGCAGCTTTTTTATTAAAAAAAATGCGTTGCTCATTTAAAAAGGAACCTTGTAAACTACGTTTTGGTTGTTGGATTGAAGGAAATGGTTTTTGTTATTATTTGAAGGAAAATTTAAGTTACGTCTTTTGAAGCTAAACAGAATGGTTAAAAAACAGGTCGTTGTTATTTTGGTTATCTACGAAGTTCCTTTTACTAAATTGTCTGAACCATTAGCATCTTGTTTAAACTAAAAGATTCTCA
>PLYJ01000182.1 GCA_003151745.1 Bacteroidota bacterium | reverse complement strand
CTAAATTTTGGGGAGCATTACATTACAGGTTTTGATGAGCGAATGCTTTATTTTGATCTATTTTATATTTCAATTAGTGTTTTTTTGACGAAAAGCGAATATTCTACATGTTTAAGAATAATTATTAAGCCCAAATATTGGTTCCTTGCTTTAAAAATAGCTTAAATCCTCTATTTTTCTTATTCATTGTTGTTATTTATCGAACCTCATACTGGTTATACGAGTATAAATATTGCTTTATATTTAGCGATTGAATGACAAACAGGTTAGGTTGGTTTTGTTTATTGTTAATTTCCATGATTCTTGCTCATGGAGATGTTTTTGCGCAATCTTTTAAATCGGAATCGGAAGTTCGGAAACAAGCAGAAAAGGATGTTAAGAATGAGGATTACACTGCTGCATTGTCGCTTTATTCCCAGTTGCTTAGCTTAAACCAAAAAGACGCAAAGCTGAATTATCGTTATGGTGTCTGCCTGCTCATGGCTGATAAGGATAAAACCAGCTCTTATAATTATCTTGAGTTCGCATCACGCGATGCTAAAATGGAAGATGATGTTTATTTCTACATCGGCAAATCGCTTCAGCTTAAATACCGTTTTGACGAAGCCATCAATTCCTATAAGGAATTTATAAAGCGAGCAGGAAGCAGCGCCTTGAAGAAGTTTGATACGGAACGTCAGATTGAAACCTGCAACAATGCCAAGGAATTGCTTAAAAGTCGCATTAATGTTACTGTGAAAAGCAGCAAGGAAGTTCCAAAGAATGCTATTTATGGCTCATACGATTTTGCAACAGCAGGAGGGAAGTTTCTGGCTACGTCCGAAAAATTTATGACCGCAGTTGACAAGCATAAAATACTAATTCCAATTATGTTTCTCAGCGCCGACGGGCAGAGCATATTTTACACAAGCTATGGCAAGAAGGAAGATAACGGAAAGGATATCTATGTTATTCATAAGCTTGCTTCAGGAGAATGGGGTGCGCCTCAGAGCCTTGGAACAACGGTAAATACAAAGTTTGATGAGGACTATCCTTATCTGGATGCTGACGGTAAAACACTTTACTTCAGCTCTAAAGGCCATAACAGCATGGGTGGCTATGACATATTTAAAACTACGTTTGATGCTGTTGCAGGAACTTGGTCCGAACCTGTAAACCTTGGCGCAGGTATTAACTCTCCTGATGATGATTTCTTTTATATGCCTGTAAGCGATGGTGAGGCTCAGTTTGCATCCACAAAAGAAACCCCCAAAGCAACGGTGATGGTTTACCGTATAGAAGTTGCATCTGCACAAAAAGTGCTTGCCACCATTCATGGAAAATACAAATCAGTGGATCAATTGAGAGCAGACGGAAAGATTTCTGTTCTCAGAAAGAGCGATAACGGTCTTGTTGCAACTGCAAGAACAGATCAGAAAACAGGTGAGTATGAACTTTCAATTCCCGGCGGTTACGATTATGAAATTGTTGTGGAAGGCGGAGGATATATGGCTCACGTAGAAGATTTTTCATTGCCTAAGATGGATCGTCCTGTTACTATTTCGCAACAGGTAAATATGAACCGCAATATGGGTGCTGAGGAATTGGAAATTCGTAATCAATACCTGCAAAGTGACAGCGCTTCCATAGCTTCTTCACCGGTTCCAAAAGGAACGCAGGTGATAAGGGATGAATACAAGGTGGATGAAACGAATAAGCAGGATCTTCAGCCGTTTACCATTGACGGACAGATTGTGTATGCAACGCCACCTTCAAAAAATACGGTGACTGAAAACGATCAGGTCCCTTTTACCGGTGGAAAAACTATTATGCGTGCTGATTCAATTGCAATGAGTAACACTTATGGCAATGCAGCAACGGATAATAAATTGGTAAATGAGGGAGAACAAAAAGCGAAAAGCAAAGAAGGAATAGATAGTCCTGCTGAAGAGAAAAAATCGGATGATGTTGATGAGAAAAATGAAGAGCAGAAAGAATCTTCTGCTGGTAAGCTTCTAAATGATGAAGTAAGAAGGACTGCTAACAATAACAATTCAACCGATAAGAAAAGTAATAAGAAGGATGCCGCAGGCAACGCTAAGAAATTATCTGATGATAAGAATGTTATTTCTGACAAAGAGCTCGTGAAAAATGCATTTAGTGATGCAAAAGATCTTGATGACGAAGCGAAAGAAATTGCTACTGACGCTGCAGTTGCTCATTCCACGGCTAATGTGAAGGACAGTGTCTCAAAAGCACAGTTAAATCAAATGGCTGAAGTATTGAAGAAGGGCGATGAGGGAATGGCGAGGGAGCTTTCAAGGCAATCGCAACTAAATGCTGATACCGCCCAACAGCAACGCACACTTGCCGGCCAGCTTGATGGCAAAGCAAAAATAAGTCAGGTAGAAGCAAACAGGGCGCTCGCTGATGCAAAGGAGCTTATGAAAAATACAGTGAAGGATACTTCATCACAAGTTGCTGTGAATAAATCTTCACGCAATAAGAAAGAAGGGAGCGAAGGCGTGAAGAAGAAAGCCGATAAGATAAATGAACGACAAACGAAGGAGAATATAGGAGACGCTGCGAAAGATTCTAGGGAAATAGCTGCTAAGAATGATGACAAATCTTCCGATTCGCAGAAGGAAAAAGATTCTATAACGAGTAATGCAACGGGTGAAGTAGAAGTAGACAATGATTCGAAATTGTCACGGAAGACGAATGACAGCGCATCAGCAGAAGGTGATGATGAATCAACTGATACTGTTAATAGTAAAGCCGATGCCGTGGCTAAAGAGAAAGCGTCCGCGAGTGGAGTAGGAACATCAGGTTCGGTAAATGTTGCTGATAATAAATCTGTGCAAGCAACCAATAAGTCTGCTACTTCAGAAGAAGCAACAGCACGTGCCGAAGAATTGAAATCGGAGTCGAAAGATTTTAAGCTTCAGTCAGATGCTTTGAAAGAACAAGCGAATAAATCGGCTGACAAGGATGAAAAGAACGACTTGATGAAGCAGTCGAAGGACTTTGCTGTAAAGTCTAAAAAGACCGACAAGGAAGCAGTGAAAGAATACGCAGTAGCAAAAGAATTGAAAAAGAAAGAAGAAAAAAGTCCGCAGCAAGCCAAAGAAGTTGCTAAAACTTCGGCAGAAAAGAAAAAAGAAGCTGAGCAGAGGATAGCAGAGAAGCCGGTTGAATTAAAGGCAGATGCTAAAAAGGAGAATGCTATGGCTGTTGACAATAACCTTGCAAGTGAAGAAGAACGGGTTGCTAATTCGAAAAATACTAATTCATCAAGAGAGCAAAAGTCAAATGCGGAATCAGTGAATACGGGAGCAGTAAATGCTAATGAGAAAACAGAAAGTACTACAACTCCTGGAAGAAATGCAACGGACAATGACATAAAGGTTGGAGTTGAACCTTCGAGGGAAGGCTCATCGGATAAAGAAAAAGGATCTAATCCTCCTGTTGCAAAAACTGAAGAGACAAAACAATCAGCACCAGCTCCTGCTTATATAGAAGACGCTACATCGTCGCAAGTACTAAAAGATGTTCCAATTGAAGTAGTCAATTCATACAAGGAGTATCTTAAGACGAAACAGCAATCAGATGCACAGGCGAAAGAGGCGAACGATTTACAAACAAAAGTTGAAAAGATGCCTCCTTCTGCGCAGCGCGACCAGCTTATTCAGCAATCAAACGATCTTAACCTTCAATCAATTAAGACCTGGCAGGAGGCGCAGGTGAAATTAAACGAAGTGAAAGAAATTGATCCTTCTGCAGAACCTAAGTTGAAGCAGGCGTTTGCACAACAGTCCTTTAAAGAAAAGACGACCGCCTCTGCTAATGAGGTGAATAGCTCTCATCAGCCAAAAGATTCATTAATGTTCCAGGCAGTTACGCACCGTGAAATGGCTGAAAATGCAACGGATACTGCAACCGAAAAATCGGAATTGAAAAAGACAGAGCAGCTTATTGTTGAATCGTCAAATTCAGAAAAAGTTAAATCAACAAAACAATTAGCAGCAAATAATCAAGGAGATAAACAACAAGGTAGTGCATCTTCAAGCGACAACGCAAATGAGTATTCAAAAAATCAAGCAAATGTAACTAGCGGAATAGCACGCAGCAAGACGCCTTCAGATAATGAAAGCAAAATGGTTACAACTTCTTCCAAAAGGGCTTCTCAAAAAACTTCTTTAAATAATAAATCATCTCAAAAAGAAGTCGCAAATAAAACAACAACGAATGAAGTCATCTCCTCAGAAGATGCACCTGAAAGCAGTTCAACAGTTAATACCACCACTGCCGTTCTTGACGCAAAGACGTTGCATGTGGATGAGGATGCCGTATTTTCTGTTTCGCCAAAACCGGTTTACAATGCCGCTAATCCCATTCCAATGAATCCTTCCTTGCCGGAAGGATTAGTCTTCAAAGTTCAGATCGGAGCATTTCATAATCCGCTTCCTGTCGAGGCGTTTAAGAACGTTCAACCGCTTTCGGGTGAAACAACAAGGCCGGGATGGATTCGTTACTGCGTAGGTATGTTCAGAACGTTTGAACCTGCTAACCTCGTGAAGATGAATATGCGTTCAGGAGGCTATAAAGATGCTTTCGTAGTTGCTTATTACAATGGGAAACGCATTTCATTATATGAAGCATATTCAATCATCAACAGGTCAGGCAGCAAGAAGAAAGAGTTGTATGCTGTTGCTTCAGAAAAGGAAACACATCATTTAAACAGCCTGAATATAATAGCGTCTGACAACCTTGCGAACAAGGACGAAGATGCAACCTCTTTTTACGGAACATCAATAACTGCAGCAAGCACTGACGAATTGGCTGTTGAATATGCTGTGCAGGTTGGCGTATATAAAACGAATGTAGTTCCGAAAAAACTACAACCCTTAATTCCACTTAATGCAGAGGCATATAAAAATGATCTGTATCGCTTTACTACCGGTCATTTCGCTTTGCGTTCCCTTGCTGATTCTATGCGTTTGGTTGCAGTTAATACAGGAGTCAAAGATGCCTTTGTAATCATATATAAGGGAAGCAGGAGGGCAGGGGAGAGTTACTCATCAATAAAAGGCAACAAAACAAATGCTGTTGTTACGACTGCTGTTAATTCGTCAACTTTGCCAACAACCGGCGAAGTAGTTTTCAAGGTTCAGATAGGAGCTTACCGTTCTGATCTTACTGAGGCTAAACTTTCGGCATTAAAAACCCAATGTGGTGCAGAGCTTAGCCAGTCAGTCAATACAATAGGGCTTCATTTAATCTATGCAGGCTCTTCTAAAGAATATGATCTGGCATTACTTTTAAAGAATGAGATCGTCGCTAAGGGCTTCAAAGATGCCTTTGTTGTTGCTTTTTCAGGCAATACAAAAATTGCAGTTCCGAAGACAAGCAAATAAGATTCAGATTATAAGCTAGAAGCTCTAAACACTGAACATATTCTTTTTTTTCTTACCTTTACGGTCAGAACCAATATACCTGTCGTATGCAATCAGATAATGATATTGATATTCTTGAACAAACCGTCATTCAGGATGATGTTCAGGAAGTACGCACGCGTAATCTTGTTATATACAACGACGACTACAATACTTTTGATTTTGTTATTCAATCATTGATAGAAGTCTGCAGGCATGATCTCCTGCAGGCCGAGCAATGCACCATGATTATTCATTATAACGGAAAATGCGCCGTCAAAGCAGGTTCGTATATAAAACTTAAACCCATGCGCGAAGCCCTTTGCGACAGAGGCCTTTCAGCTGTTATTGAGTAAACGGTTTCCCTTTCAGTTTTCTTTCTTTTGCACAAAACAGCTCACGGGGTAGTGATCTGAATATTTTTCAACACCGGTGTGATACGCTGTCGATTCGATTATCTTATCATGTAAAATATAATCAATGCGGAAGGAAGGAAATGCCCCCAAATAAGTTTTACCAAAGCCGCTGCCGCTTTCACGAAATGCATCTTTAAGATTGGCGCTTAACTCACTATAGGTAAAGGAGGAAGGAATATCATTGAAATCACCGCAGACAATAACAGGGTAAGGGCTTACTGATATATATTGTTCCATCATGGGAGCTTGTTGCGCCCTTTTGATGACGCTGTTTTTAAGACGGCTTACAATGCTCACAATCCTTTTCCAATAACCCTTCACCTGGCTGTCTTCATTTTTGCCTATATCCAGATCCTTCACAAAACGATAATCAGCGGGCTGGAAGCGATCACTTTCAAGATGAACATTGAATACGCGGAAAGTATCAACGCCCGCTACGACATCAGAGTAAATAAAGATATTCCCACCAGGTTCGGGGAAATGCACTACCTGCTGATTGATGATAGGATACTTACTGTAAGTTGCAATTCCCCAATGATCGTAGTCGTGAAGCGTAAGGGTATATACCACGTGCCTGTATGGAGCGGATAAAATCTTCATCAGTGTATCGGCATTTTCATACTTATAATCTTTTCTCTCAGAAGAAAAAAATTCCTGGAAACAGATAATGTCAGGTGATTCTTTCTCCAGGTAACGAAACATCTTCTTTCTGACCTGGAAATTGTTAAACCAATTATAAAGATCAAATACATGAACATTGTAAGTCATTACTTTAAGCTGAGGATGAGCAGATGAATGATCAGGAGAACGAGTTGAATGTTCACTAAAATGAAACTGGAAAATACCAAACAGGCGGCTGAAGCCAAGAAGAATTGCAATAAGAGAATACAGAAAATATCTTTTCCTGAGAACCAGCCAAAGAATTATAAAGAATAAGTTTATACCGAGCAGGATACCGTAGGCAAGAGCGAACAATTCCATCCACCAAACATGCTGAGGGCTGATAAATGCAGTGAGGTAGGAGATGAGCAGCAAAAAAATAAAGGCAACATTGATGATGAATAAAACTTTTCTCACCATCCTTCGCTTTCTTCCTTTTTGCTTTATTTCATTTATCGCCATCTCCTGATTCTGTGTTTGAAGTTTGAAGCTTAAAGTTTGAAGTAGCGCAACCTCAAACCACAAACTTCAAACACGAAACTATTGATCCTTGCTCGATTTAAAAAGAATATCCTTTTCCTCCTGCGACAAGCTGCCATAGCCTGACTTGCTGATCTTATCCAGGATTTCATCAACACGTTCCTGCTTCGATTTTTTGCTTGCTGCAAAATCCTCATCGCTTACAGCCCGCCTGTATTTCACTTTCATGTTTGAACGTGGAGAAGATTTGGAAACGATCCTGTCCACCAGGTTATTGAACCACCCTGCTATATCTTTTCCATTTTGCAATTGGCGTATATAAAGGAAGCCGTATATAGCACCTCCTATATGAGCGAAATGAGCGACATTATCAAGCTTTCCCATACTGATGAGGTCGAGAAGCACTGAAAACAGTGCAATATATTTTAGAGGAATAGCTCCTATTAAAATGAGACGGACGGAATAATTTGGAACCAGTGTGGCAGCGGCCACAGTAATTGCCATCACACTTGCTGAAGCTCCGTTCATGGGTATATTATCAGCAGTGTTCCTGAGTAAAGGGAAAACATTCGTAGTCACGATATATAATAAGGCTCCGCACATTCCGCCAAGAATATACGTGCTGAAAAGCTTCTTGCCTCCGAGGAACTCGTTCAATATAGTGCCCATCCAGTAAAGCCAAAGTAAATTGAAGAGGATATGGAAAAATTCTATTTGCAGAAACATGTACGTAATGAGCGTCCACGGTTTTGTAATAAGCAGGCTTATGTTTGATGGAACTGCCAGCCATTTTATCGTCAGCGCCTCCAACATATTATCATTGTTTCCTGTAAATAGCTTTGCTAAATTATTTGCTATTAAAATAAGAAGGAACACACCGATGTTTACATAAATTAATTTATGCAATGTCCCCGAGGTTTTGAAGTTATCACGAATGTCTTCAATAATTGATTTTGCCATACCGTGGACAAAAATAGAAAAAGACAGATTACTGCATCAAAAGCCTGAATATTGTTTCTTTAAGTTAATAAATCTGCAATGATCGAAAATAAAGAAAACAAACTACTGATTATAGCTATCAAACCTGTTCCTGCTTTGATTGCGCCAATACAGAATGAGAACAAGGCCAAACAAAAGGCCGCCGAGATGGGCGAAATGCGCTACATTATCTCCGGCATTTGGACGAATGCCTGAGTATAATTCAAAACCGCCATACAGAAGCACTAAATATTTTGCCTTCAGCGGGATGATGCCATATATAAAGATCAGGTTGTTTGGAAACGTCATGCCGTAAGCCAGCAGTAACCCGAATACGGCGCCGGAGGCTCCGACTACAAGAGGGGCATTAAAAATATCAGCACGCAGTTCACTCATGTAATCAACACTTAGCTTTATCGCTGCCTGGTGATCGTTATCATACATGCTGTTAAATTTTTCTATGAAGGAATTAAAATGCTCAGCAAGTTGAGGCGAGCTAAAGCTTCTGAGGGCTTCTGCATTGCTTAAATCCTGCAATTGCTGAAAGCCCGGATTAGCAATGTAATCGTTGATCTGTGTGATGGCAGGATGCAGTTCGTAGAAAATCACAAAATTCTGCACGAGTGCTGCTCCCACCCCGCAAACGAAATAGTAGATGAGGAAACGTTTGGGTCCCCATTCATTTTCCATGACGCTTCCAAACATCCACAACGCAAACATATTTAAAGCGATGTGCCAGAATCCTCCATGCATGAACATATAGGTTACCAGTTGATATGGACTGAACTTCGGTGCCTGGAAGTAATGCAGACCGAGCCAATCACTCAGGTCAATGCCTTGTTTTTCGAGGAAAAAAGTGGCGAGGTAAAAAAGTCCGTTAATGATAAGCAGGTTCTTCACCACCTCCGGCATCGCACTTCGTTGGAATGGGTTGCTTTGAAAAGCCATAAAAACTATCGTTGTTTAAAGTTTAAAGTTTCAGGTTTAAAGTTTTAGCTCTGCAGTCAATTCATTGCGAACATTAAACTTTAGACCTTAAACCTGTTTTATTTACCAAACCGTTCTCTCAGGTCTTTTTCCCCCAAGAGCACAAGCGTTGATTTGCCTTCAATGCTCAGATAAGGTTTCTCGCAGGTGAAGAGTTCGTCAAGGATGTTTTTCATTTCTTTTTGCGTGAGCGCTTTGCCTGTTTTAACAGAAACATTTTTTGCCATCGCCCTGGCAAGCCCTTCGCGTTTGTCAAGCTTCAGCGTTGCCTGGAAATTTTTAAATTGTTCAATCAGTGCTTCAATCATTTGTTTTTCTCTTCCTCCTTCTATATCGGCGGGAGTGCCGTGAAGCACAAATGTATTTTTACCAAACTCGCGAAGATCAAAGCCCAGTGAGCGGATGTCATCCTGCATCTCATGGATGATGGTGAAATCAGCTGATGTAAATTCAAGTGTCTGTGGAAACAACTCCTGCTGCGACGGGCCTTTATGCTGTTGCAGCTGCTTGTTGTACCGTTCGTATAAAACCCGTTCGCTTGCCGCTTGCTGATCAATAATAATAAGGCCGGATTCAACCTGCGTCACTATATAACGATGCTGCAACTGGAAAATAAAATGATCTTCTTCGCTTTTAAATTCATCGGATAGCAAGGAGTTAGGAGTAGGAAGTAGAGTTGCGTCCTTGTCATCCTGTCTCTCTGTTATTGACTCCTTGCTCATTCCCTCATACATCTTCTCCCATCCTGATGCAGATATTTTAGCGGGAGAAGAAAAGAAAGGAGTACTTCTTTGTTTGGTTTCAGTATCGAATGGATTATAGCCGGGATTGACTTTGATAGAAGGAGCGCTGACAGGCGCATTGTGCATAGAGTAGGGGATGTCAAATGCTTTCTCCTGCTCAAAATCCAGTGCGGGCGAAACGCTGTATTGACCGAGTGAACGCTTTACAGCGGAACGAACGATGGCATACACAGCCCGTTCATCTTCAAACTTAATTTCTGTTTTAGTGGGATGGATGTTGATGTCAATTTTCTTAGGATCCATATCCAGATAGAGCCAGTAGGAAGCATAACATTCGCGCGGAAGCAATTCCTCAAAGGCATGCTGTATGGCATGATGCAGGTAGGCATCCTTGATGAACCGCTTATTCACAAAGAGGAATTGCTCACCTCTTGTGCGCCTTGCAAACTCCGGCTTGCCCACGAAACCAACAATGTTGAGCAGCGTTGTTTCTTCCTGCACCGGCACCAGCCGCTCATTATATGGATTGCCAAATACGGAAACAATGCGTTGGCGAAGGTTTGATTTCTGCAATTGAAAAACTTCCAAGCCATTCTGATGCAGGCTCATGGCAATTTCAGGATGAGCAAGCGCCACGCGTTCAAACTCTTCTATGATATGCCGTGCTTCAACGGAATTGCTTTTGAGGAAATTCCTTCTTGCAGGCACATTGAAAAATAAATTCTTTACTGATATAGATGTTCCTGCAGCAGCGCTGACGGCTTCCTGCTGCTTCACCTCCGCACCTTCAATTAAAATGCTGGTGCCAAAGTCATCCTCATGCCTTCGTGATTTCATTTCCACATGAGCAATGGCAGCGATGGAAGCAAGCGCCTCTCCTCTGAAACCCATCGTGCGGATGGCAAACAAATCATCGGCAGAGCGAATCTTGGAAGTGGCATGACGCTCGAAGCTCATCCGTGCATCCGTTTCACTCATGCCGCAACCGTTATCTATAATCTGTATGAGCGACTTTCCTGAATCTTTGATGATGAGCTGAAGAGCAGAAGCGCCCGCATCCACAGCATTTTCCAAAAGCTCCTTCACGGCTGATGCAGGCCGCTGCACCACCTCACCGGCAGCAATCTGGTTGGCAACGGCATCAGGCAATAAGTGAATAATATCAGGCATGGATTTGGCTCAAACTGTTGGAGGTAAAGGTAAGAGTTTGGGGTTTATGGTTTACGGTTTGGAACTTGGAGTTTCGTTTTTAATTAACAAACGGTGTAGTTGTCCATCACACAAAGCCAACGCACGAAACTACAA
>PLYJ01000055.1 GCA_003151745.1 Bacteroidota bacterium | reverse complement strand
AAGGCAATCTGAATTTCCCTGTTCCTCCATTGCATAGAAGTGAATTGAAGATGGTGCACAGGCGCTTAGTGCAGTATCAGCGATTAAGGTGGCAAGGAAGTCCGCAGGAACGGGCAGCAGCATTGAAAAAGTTAGAAAAAGAATGGAGCCGCTTTCAGCGCAACCATTTGCGCAAGATAAGAGGTGAAACCGGAAAAATTATTCCTATGTCCTTTGGGCCCAAGGATTAGTTTCCATAGAATCGCTGCCGTATTGTTATGGAATAAAACAGATACGGAGTTAGTGTTAAGAGCGTCCTGTTCTCTGAAGCATTAAGTGTAAACAACAGGTCTCAAATTAAAATATATAAGCTATGAATAAGCCTATTATTTCAATTAAGCTAAGCCCGAAAAATTACGCCGGTCTTGTCAATTTTGGCAATCGCGTGGCTGCCAGCCTTGCCGGTAACCTGAATTTTGCAACCCCGCTGCCGACAATTTTAGCGCTCCAAGCGGCAATTACGGATGTTGTAAATGCAATAGCAGTGTGGGGTCCGAGAGGTAATCGTGGAAGTCACGCCGATCTTCTTGACCTTCGGCAGAAAGCCTTGACGCTTGCTCAAATCCTGAAGTCGTTGAGTCAGTATGTGCAGAACACCGCACAAACAGCTGCGGGAAGCGATTATGTGTTGATGGGTGCTATCACCACCACCAGCGGCTACCAGCTTGCCAACCCGAGGACGCCGCAAGGCATCCTTCAGAAGGTGGAGGGCTTCCACAACTTCATTTCGCGCAAGTTGAATCCAAACGAAGTGAAGCTGAAGTGGAAAAAGCCCCTTAACGTGGCTACGAACGGCAACGTGAAGAGCTACAAAGTTTTGCGGGGCATCACCACTGATGTTACCGCTGCTGTAGAAGTGGCAATCACCACCAAGGGGAGCTTCACCGATACTAACACTGCGGCAACTGCTGTTGTATGGACATATTGGGTGGTTGCTTACAACACCAATGGTGCAGGTGTGGTTTCCGATCCGATAACTGTTGCTGTTCTCGGCGCTTAAACCAAGCTATTTTGGTTTTTTAATGTTGGTTAACGATAAACCTCGTCCCGTAAGGCGGGGTTTTGTTATACCGCCTCTTGAAAATCGGTAAAATAAAAAAGGGACTCCACAGTGAATGAAATCCCTTTCAATAATGTATATAAAAATCAATTTTCTGAAATGGTAGGATCAACAAGTATGCGTCCGCAGTGTTCGCAAACGATTACCTTTTTGTGCTGCCGAATGTCAAGCTGCCGTTGTGGCGGTATTTTATTGAAGCATCCGCCGCAGGCATCGCGTTGTATTGCCACAACAGCTAAACCGTTTCGTGCATTTTCACGAACTCTTTTATAAGCTAATCTCAACCGTTCATCTACAATGCCGGATGCCTTGGTTGAGAGCTTCAGTAAAGATTCTTCTTCCTTTTTTGTTTCTTCAACGATGCTATCAAGCTCTGCCCTTTTATGCTTCAGCTCGTTTTTCTTTTGCTTGAGGGCTTCTTCTGAAGATTCAATTAAAGAAGTTTTCATGGTCGTCTCGGTAGTATACTCTTTAATACGTTTCTCAGACAACTGAATTTCGAGCATCTGAAATTCTATTTCCTTGGTAAGTGATTCGTACTCCCTGTTGTTCTTCACCTTGCCTTGCTGCGATTCGTATTTCTTAATCTGATCTTTAGATTCTTTAATGGCAGCCTTCTTCTTGGAGATCATTTCCTGCAACTGGGCAATTTCATCATTGATGTTTTTAAGACGGGCACCAAGACCGGTAACTTCATCTTCCAAATCAGTAACTTCTATAGGAAGCTCTCCGCGAATGGTTCTGATTTTATCAATGTTCGAATCAATCTGTTGCAGAATGAATAATGCTTTCAGTTTTTCCTCAACGGTTGATTCTGTGCTGTCGAAATGGGAAATTTCTTTGAACTTGCTTTCCAGTTGGGTGATGTCAATGATCTTTTCGATCTTCCTTAACGGGGGCGCTACTTTTAATTTTGCTTTAAGCTTGGTCTTTACTGATCCGGTTACTGCCACTTTTTTATGAATTATTTTAGAGTTTACTTTTTCAGACGGTGAAGCTGCTTTTGGTTTTGACGCCACTTTCTTCTTTGAAGCAGCAGGCTTTGCCGGTTTTTTGGCAACGGCTTTCTTGTGCGTCGTTTTTTTAGTAGCAGGCTTAGCTGCCTTTTTTGCTTTAACTGTTTTTTTAGAGGTTTTTTTTTGCGCCATGTCTTAGATGTAGTTTATAGGATTTGTAACAACTTCTGACAAACGGAGCGCAAATGTAGAAAAATTTCTCTTTAATAAGTCCAAAAACAATTGTTTGGTAAACTGTTCGCTTTCGTAGTGACCTATATCGGCTATGACGATCTTCCCGTCAGCATCAAAAAACTGATGATATTTGAAATCGGATGTGACCAAAACATCTGCCTCTTGCCGGATAGCATCGGGAAGAAGAAAGCTCCCTGAACCGCCACAAACTGCTACTTTGCTAATATCATTCCCGGTTACAGGCGTATGTCGAATGCAAGCAGTACCCATCTTCTCTTTAAGAAGCAAGAGAAAGTCCTTTTCCTTCATGGGCTTTTGCAAATCGCCGATCATTCCGGAACCTATATGGCTGTAAAAGTTGTCAATCGGGTATATATCGTAAGCAATTTCTTCGTAAGGATGGGCCTTAATCATGGAAGAAACAATACGCGATTCAAGGAGTGATTCAAAAATGATTTCAATGCGGGTTTCTTTTTCGTGATGCTGCTCTCCCTTCTTACCAACATAAGGATTGGTATTCTCATCACCACGAAAAGTGCCTGTTCCTTCAGTGTTAAAGCTGCATTCATCATAGTTTCCAATGTGCCCTCCGCCTGCGTCAAACATCGCTTTGCGAACCTTTTCGGCATCATTTACAGGGCAGAACGTGACGAGCTTTTTGAGCAAATTTCTTTTCGGAGCAAGGATGCGGCAGTTTATTAAACCAAGCCTGTCGGCAATCATCTTGTTCACGCCATGCCTCACATTATCAAGGTTTGTATGAGCAGCATAGATTGCAATGTCGTTTTTGATGGCTTTAATAATAGTGCGTTCTATATAGTTTTTACCGTTCAGCTTTTTAATGCCGCTAAAGATGATCGGGTGGTGGGCAATAACGAGGTTGCAGTTATGCCTGATGGCTTCATCTATCACCGCTTCTGTGCTGTCAAGGCAAATGAGAATGCCTTTCACTTCCGTTGAGGAATCTCCGCAGATCAGTCCTGCATTGTCATACGATTCCTGGTAAGATAGAGGAGCAATGCCTTCAAGGTAATCTGTCACCTGTTTAATTGAAATCATGATGCGAATGTACCTATTTTGATGTGTAGATGTGTAGATGTGTAAATGTGCTGATGAAGATACCTTCCGGCTTATGAGGCCAAATTAGGTGCTTTAAATTAAAAAGAATAAAAAACAAAAGGTTCTCTTTAAGGGAAAAAAGAAGTAATGATCATAGTGTCTTTTTTGTAATAAAGTGCTGTCGGCCATAATCACCATATAAAATATATGGGTATTGCATGCCCCATCTATTTTACTCCAATGAATTGCTTTACCATTTATTAAAAAAAGAGGGCCAACTTACAAAGCGGACCCCTTTGAAAAGCAACTATGTTTTCTAAGAATTGTGGGACGAAGCATCAATTTCAGATGTAGCTCTTTTTAGTGTAAAGGGGAATTTAGAAACTACCATAGCTGGACTCTTTAAATACTTACTGGTTAGTAAAGTATTTTTTTAGCATAAAGTTTATTAATTATTAAATTGCGAAGCAAAGTTATATGCCGGAAATCATGTTGAAGCTAATTTTCGACATACTAACAATTTTAATCGTTGAATGAAGAAATTGAATGGACTGCCTTGGAAGGCATAGTTATTGTAATTTCATTTTTTATAAAAGAATCTTAAAATAATTTAAAAATGAAAACTAAAGACTTTATTGCCAAAGTAGAAATGAATCTTCATGCATCTGTTTCCAATGTTTGGGACGCTCTTGTAAATCCCGAAATAATAAAAAAATATATGTTTGGTACTACGGTAGTTTCAGACTGGAAGGAAGGGAGTAAAATTATATGGAAAGGGGAATGGAAGGGTAAAACATACGAAGACAAGGGAATTATTTTAAAGCTGAAGCCGCAAAAATTAATTCAATATAGTCATTATAGCCCGCTTGGTGGGCTTCCGGATGTGCCTGAAAATTACAATACTGTAACGATTGCACTTACAGATAAAGGCAAGGATACGTTTCTTTCTTTAACCCAGGACAACAATGCAACTGAAGAATCACGCGAGCAGTCTGAAAAAAATTGGGAAGCAATGCTAACTTCCTTAAATACGCTTTTAGGAGAAAAAAAAATAATTAATAGGGTATGATTTTTTATAACTGATATTTATATGAAAAAAAAACTATCTATTTTAACTTTAATGATGTTTGCGGGCTTCATCGCAAAGGGTCAGGATGAAAAGAGTCCGACTGTACAATTTTTAAATAAGCGGGGTTATTCATTTCAACCTTCCCGAACTGATACGCTTCCGGGAGGTGTGCGCAAATGGCCTGATACCTTATATTTTAATACCATCTATAAGTCAAGATTATTAGGTACGCCAACAATTCCCATTTCCTTTACCAAAATAGATAGAATTAATGGCGCCTACCAGGTAAATCCTACCATCAGCCTGGGATATGGTTACGCCTGGTTTTTTGGCAACTTTACCTTTAGTGAAACCGACAAAATTTTAGTTGATCCTAAATTCTTCTTTGGGTTGATTGCTGATTTTGGATTGCAGAACGATTTTAGCTTAAACAAGCTGGCAAGTGTATTCACAGGAGGATTTATCGGGTTTGCTTCCTATTCTTTATTTTTCGGCTATGATTATATATCCCGATCCCCCACGATTGGATTAGGCGGCAGAGTTGATTTATATACAGTACATCAAAACAGCCTCAACCCGATTGGGAAAGTGGCAGAGCTCAGAAAGCATAAGGTCGCCGCTGTGCGTATTGAAGATGAATAAAATTCATGTGCTAATACATTCTGATTTGCGGGTCTTATATTATAAAAATTATATTTGCTTATTCCTAAAGAATAAAAAATATGATGACAAATTGCCTTATCGTTGATGATGACGATATAATCAGGATGGAAGTGGAGCAAATGGTTAAGAGAACGTCTTTCCTTAATGTGGTTGGAGCAGTTTCAAATGCACTGGATGCGCTCAGTTTTATTTCTACCGGCAAAGCGGATATTGTATTTTTAGATGTGATTATGCCGGGAGTCAGCGGATTGCAGCTGATAGAGTGTCTTAATACATACAAGCCGGAAATTATTATTATGACTGCTGAAAAGAAGTATGCTGTGGATGCATTTAATTACAATGTAACTGATTTTTTATCAAAACCCATTTCTGAATAACGTTTTTTAAAAGCTGTATCAAAAGCAAGAAAGAATTACAACCTTTCTGAATATAATAAGGTTAACAGCAATCAAATATTTGTAAAAGTAAAATCTCAGCTCGTAAAGATCATTGCAAGTGATATTCTATATATCGAGTCAAAAGGAGACCATTCTCACATCTACACAGAATCTTCGATTTATGAAGTGAATACAACACTAAAATCCTTGCAGGATAAATTGTCTGAAAAAGACTTTATGCGTGTTCATAATTCATTTATCATTAACCTTGATAAAATTTCAAGCATCGAAGGCACATCCCTCATCATTGACAAAAAAATTATTCCTGTCAGCCAGACACATATAAAGGAACTGATGGCTCAGCTCAACATTCACGGATCAAGCAAAGAAGATCACTGAAATAAATGCCACCCATGCACAGGTTTAATAAACCAATCCTGCCGCTTCATTCGCAAGAATTGACTTAGGTCAAAAAAAATCGGTATTACTGTACCAGATTCTTTTCCTGGGGAAACAGGATTATATATGTGGAAAATCAGAAAAACGTTTACTTCATGCTTTTACATTGGTCCTGGCAATTCATAGCGTGATCCAAATGTTTGCGAAGGGCGGGAAGCATATTGGTTGCCCACACCTGGATATCAGGATCGGCTGCATTCTTTGACTCCTTTTCAAATTTTTCAATTGCATCCTTATGGCCGTTTACCATCATGTCGCAGTAAGCCTTATCAAAGTCCATCCCTTTCTTCTGAGCCAGATCGTTATAATCTTTCTGAGCAGATGCAGTCATTGCTGTTGGAATAGTTATAGACTTTTTTGAAGCAAGAGCTGATAAATCATCATACGCCTTTTTATGATCGCCATACATCATCCTGCCAAGTTCCTTCGTTCCAGCCATTGCTGCATTGCTATCTGCTAATTGTCCTAAATTCATTTCGTTGAGAGAAATGTTTTCTGCCTCCACAACAAAGTCGGCATCCTTGCCCGACTTACCTTCGAACTTTGCATCATTATGCTTTTCGGCTTCTTTCGTGTCGTTATTAGTTGCAGTAGTGGTTGTATCGCCATTATTGCACGCAATCCAAGTATTGATAGCGACGAAAGAGATCACAATAAAGAATAATTTTTTTAATGTTTTCATAAGAATTAGTTATGGTTTATTGCTCTAAAGAAAAAAGCATGCCACTCAAATTACCGGTTTATTTTTTTGCTTTTGGCTCTTCTGTTTGAAGCAACTCTTCTTTTTCTATTTCTTTATTCTCCACATATACAGCATAGCTATTTGGAATTATTTTACTGCCATAGGTATAAGCATAGACTTTAGTGAATTCAGCACCAAAGTATAATATTAATGCAGAATAGTAAACCCACAGCAAAATAACGATTAACGAGCCCGCTGCACCGTATGTGGTTGCCACTGTGGAATTGCCAAGATAAAAGCCAATACCTGATTTCCCAAGCATAAATAATAATGCTGTAAAGGTGGCTCCGATGAGTGCATCCTTCCATGCAACGTTTCCATCCGGAAGTGTTTTAAAAATAATTGAAAATAATAATGTAATAAAAATAAACAGTAGAAGGATGTTTACAATATATAATAGAACAATTGATTCAGAGAGAAAATAATGCTGAAGTTTATTATTCAACCCATCCATTAATGCATTAAGCAAAAGCGAAACAAGCATCAGAAAGCCCATGGCTGCTATCATTGAAAAAGAAATAATTCTGTTACAGATTATTTTCATAAGTCCGCGATTAGGTTTGGCTTTGATTCCCCAAATTAAATTAATTGAATCCTGAATTTCTCCAAACACACCTGAAGCGCCAAAGATTAGTGTAATTATTCCAATTGTGGTGGCAAATGTATTGTTTCCTGACAAGGCAACATTTTTTATCATCTCCTGAATTTGCAACGCTGCATCTTTACCAACCAGGTGAGCTATTTGTCCATAAATTTCTCCTCTTGCGGCTTGCGGTCCAAAGAAGAAACCACACAAAGAGATAATAATGATTAATAAAGGAGGAAGAGAGAAAATGGTGTAATATGAAAGCGAAGCGCTATACTTCAAATCGTTGCCGGAGACAAATTCCATTCCTGTCTTTTTTAATATTTTCCAAAACTTACCAAAAAAATGTTTCTTAGATTTCGCAGTCATTCTTTCAATCTGCTATATAACCGTGCCAGAGAAACCCAAGAGTAGGTTCTAAAGAAAATATATAAGTTATTTTAAAAGGAAAGCATTAACTCGTAATATAATTAATTAATTGAGGCAATTATTTCCCATTATTTCCACTAAAGACGTCTTTTTCTTATTTCAGAGGTATGGCAGGATTTTTACATATGCATAGTTATGAAAAGAGAAAATTCAATATTAGAGCAAAAAGACCTGAACACGATGGTTGATTGCATCAACTCGTTAACCAAAAAAGGGTTTATCGAAAGTTATAAAGCTAAAGAAGAAGGTCTGCAGTCCTTATCTACTAAAAGGATTTACAAACCAGATGAAATTAAGGTGGTTGATTTTTACCGCTTTGAAGGAAATTCAGATCCTTCTGATAACAGTATCCTTTTTGCAATCGAAACCTCTGATGGAAAAAAAGGAACTCTTGTAGATGCCTACGGGCCTTATGCTGACACTAATGTTAGCAAATTTCTTAACGAAGTGGAGGACATTACAAAAAAGTCGAACAAAGGCTGAACGCTTTAAAAATATATCCCTCTCAGTAATCAATTCAACCCTTACTTCCCCCTCAGTAATAAATAGGGTTATTAAAATTCATCTATTGCAACAAGTAGTCATAGCTTTACGTTTTTAGATGCGCTATATGTATAATCGAAAATTATTCCATGCAGGACACAAACGTTTTTTATAATTTACCGGAAACAATAAAAAACATGCGTAAGATAGAGGAACAAAAGGAAATTTTTTTTAGCTTATCGTTGAAAAGAAAATAATTCCGCATGCGGGTTTTTCGCCTTGTGAAATAAATCGGTAATGATTTCCGAAGCAATGAGGCTGAATGTTATTCCGTTTCCGCCAAACCCTAATGCGAAGAATGCATGGGGATACTTTTTATGAATGCCGATAAAAGGAAGCCCGTCTTTTGTTGATGCAAATGTGCCCGCCCACTTGTAATCAGGTTTAAACGTTTTGTCAGGAAATTTTTCATTAAACATTTTCACTAAACTCCTGCTTTTTTGATTGATTTGTATCGTCCTGAAAAAGGTTG
>PLYJ01000094.1 GCA_003151745.1 Bacteroidota bacterium | reverse complement strand
GCTTTAATAGGGCATTACCCTCGTTAGTTATTCTATTGCTGGCGGGTTGCACTTCTGCATTGCCCGATTCCTCTTCGAATAACATTACAAATATCAGAAAAATATTTTAAATATCACTTGTGAATATCATAGAATTCAGGTTTCCCTTCCTGACGCTGCTTATATTTAAAGTGGCAGGTCGGGAAACCTGCCACCACAAAACCGTAAACGCCTTTTTCACTCCACAATAAACTTCCCCTGCATCTTTTGCCAATGCCCGGGATAGGTGCAGATGAATTGATAGTTGCCTTTATCAGGCGCAGGAAAAGTGATGGAAGTGGTTTCGCCGGGCATGGTCACCTTGGTGCCTGTATATACGCTGCCCATTTTGGGAGTGTAGTTGGCAGTTGCGCCTGCTTTCAAACCTTCGGCGGCAACCTTTTCGGCAGTGCCATCATCAATCAACACAAAGTTATGCTGCATGGCGGAGTCCTTCGAGCCATTGATGAGCGTGAGCTTCACGGTGCTTTTGGCAGGCACTCTCACTTCTGTTTGGTCATAATGCATGTCCGTCATCGTGTTGCCTTCTATATGCAGGGTAACTTCCTTCACAGGCGCCGCAGCATCAATCTTCGTTGCATCGTATGTATTTTCTTTCATCATAGAAGATGCAGCAGAAGTAGTTGTATCAGCAGCCGGAGTTTTATTTTCCGTAGCCGGGCCGCACGACATCATCAAGCCTAAGGCGGTGATGACGAGTATATTTAAAGTTATTCTTTTCATGGCTTTATCGTTTTAAGTTTTAGGAGTGCGAAGATAGTAAACCCTCTGAATACTAATTAGCAGATGTGAATCATGTAACTTTTCTTTAAAGTTATGTAACACTTGGCATCGTTTATGATTGTTATTTTGTAACAGTAACGGCAACCCGTAAACTATATATCAAAAATAATTAATATCTTTGAAAAGATGAAATGTTGAGCAAATGCCTGAAAACAAAATGAAAATATTATTGCTTGAAGACAATCCGGCAGATGCAGGTTTAATCAAAACTCTCCTTGAAAGGGCAGGTATTTTATCTGAGTTTGCAGTTGCCGCTGACAAGAGTGAGTTTATTGAAGCCATTACTAAAAACTCGTTTGATGTAATCCTTGCCGATCACCGCCTGCCGCAGTTCAGCTCTGTGGAGGCGTTGAAAATCATAAAGGATAAAAACATGGATGTTATTTTTATTCTTGTCACGGGCACTGTTTCGGAAGAGTTCGCTGTGAGCATCATTCAGCAAGGCGCTGACGATTATCTTTTAAAGAACAACCTGAACCGCCTCCCTGCTGCCATCATTCAATCCATTGAAAGGCGGAAAATGCAGCTTGCAAAAAAGCTTGCAGAGGAAGAACTCAAGACTTCGCGCGAACAGCTTCGGCAGCTGTTCTTTCACACGCAAAACATCAGGGAAGAAGAACGCGCGCGCATTGCCCGCGAAATACATGATGAGCTTGGCCAGCAACTCACCGGCCTGAAGATGGATGTGTTTTGGTTAAATAAGAAATTAAATCCTGTTGATGCTGAAGTGAAGGAGAAGATAGCAGGCATGATAGGGTTGATTGATTCAACCGTGCGTTCGGTGCGCAAAATATCTTCTGATCTTCGACCCGGTATTCTTGACGATCTCGGTTTGATCGCTGCCCTCGACTGGCAGAGCAGTGAATTTGAGAAACGCACGGAGATTGAATGCAAGTTCCATTCAGAAACCAATGAACAGAACTTTGAGAAGGATCTTGCCACTAATATTTTCAGAATATTTCAGGAAACGCTTACCAACGTGGCGCGCCATGCACAGGCAACAAAGATTAACAGCATGCTGGAGCAGGATAATGAAATGATTGTGCTCACCATCAACGACAATGGAAAAGGCTTCGATCAAAAGCAGATACCAAAAAAGAATACGCTTGGCATTATCGGCATGGGAGAACGCGCCATGATGATGGGAGGAGAATTGAAAATAAACAGTACGCCCGGCAAAGGCACCACTACTATTTTGAAAGTTCCGCTTCGCATAGAAACAACCCCGTTAAAAAACTAACACGATGCTACGGATATTAATTGCAGATGATCACACCATCATACGAAAAGGACTAAGGCAGATTCTCCTTGAAGAATTTCCCAATGCAAAGATCAGCGAGGTAGCCGATGGAGGCGAACTGCTGAAGCAGGCCCGCATTGGCAAATGGGACATTGTCATCAGTGATTTGTCTATGCCGGGTAAAAGCGGGTTGGAGACTTTGAAACAAATAAAAGAGGAAGTTCCAAAGCTGCCAGTTCTTATTTTAAGCATGCATCCCGAAGATCAGTATGCTATCCGCGTTCTCAGAGCAGGCGCTGCCGGCTATCTCAACAAGGAGGGCGCTCCCGAGGAACTTATTAAAGCAGTGAGACAAATTCTTGGCGGCAGGCGATACATCAGTCCAACTGTTGCTGAAAAGCTAGCGGAAGACCTGAGCCAGGATTCCACTAAGGCCTTGCATGAAACATTGTCAGATCGCGAGTTTCACGTGTTGAGATTAATCTCATCAGGAAAAACAGTTTCGGAAATAGCGGAAATGCTTTCCCTCAGCGTGGCGACAGTGAGCACCTATCGCGCACGCATACTTTTAAAGATGAACATGAAAACGAATGCAGAGCTGACGCATTACGCGATTGAGAATAAGCTGGCCTGACGATTTCTGATTAGTTGATGTGTGGATATGCAGATTAATTGTCGCATTAATACATCAGCATATCCTTATATCTGCACATCGGTTTCCCTGTCATACAAACCACTACAATTGCCATACAATTTTTCCTACTTTAACTACACAGTTACTACTATTTATTCCTGTTGTTCTTTAACGGTTCTTTGTACCAACAGTTAAAGCATACAAAACAAAGTGAAGAAGATGAAAGTATTGATTGTGGATGATTCCATGATAATCAGGGAAAGGTTGCAGGCAATGCTTCGTGAGGTTGAGCATGTTGAAATAACAGGCCACGCAGAAAGTTATAAAGAAGCGATGGCAGCCATATCAACAACATTTCCGGACATCGTAATTCTCGATATTACCATGCCCGGCAAAAACGGAATAGACCTGCTTCTCGAAATAAAAACAATGATGCGTCCCACTGTAGTTATAATGCTTAGCAATTATGCCGACAGCTATTATCGCAGCTTGTGTGAAAAAATGGGCGCTGATTATTTTTTTGATAAGTCAACAGAGTTTGAAAAAGTAGCTGAGGTGCTCAATTCGCTTGTTCAATTGTAATTATTTTCTCTTTTATAAATTATCTAAATCAAAATGCTGACAACTGCCCTTCTCATCTTATTAACCAGGTTTAAAACATTCAGAACATTATTCGGCATAAAAAAGAACCGGTAAAGATCAGTCACATGCGCGCAACGCGGATACTGATGGTTAAAAGAAGGCAGTTCATCGCCAAGAACAGGCGGTTAAGGCAAAGGATTGTCAATTTCAATTAATCAAATCGGTATATTCAAAGAACACAGAATACTTCGTACTTTCGTTCGACTCTATTTCTACTTATGAGTCATAATAATGTCGAATAATTCCAATACCACAAGATTAAACAAAGCAATCAGCGATACAGGTTATTGCTCAAGAAGAGAAGCTGATAAAATTATTGAGCAAGGACGTGTTACGATCAACGGAACAAAAGGTGTTTTAGGAGCTAAAGTCACACCGGGAGATGTGATCAGGATTGACGGGAAACAATTGAAGCTTCCTGAAAAAACAATATATATTGCATTCAATAAGCCGCCGGGCATTACCTGCACAACGGACAATAAGAAAGAAGATAACATCATTGATTACATCAATCATCCTCAACGCATCTTTCCTGTAGGAAGACTGGACAAGGCTTCCGAAGGATTGATTTTCCTCACGAGTGACGGCAACATTGTTAACAAGATACTGAGGGCAGGTAACAATCATGAAAAAGAATATAAAGTTAAAGTGAACAAAGTCATTACGCCTGAGTTTATCAGCAAGATGGGAAACGGCATTCCAATTTTAGATACCGTTACTGCAAATTGTTTTGTAAAAAAGGAAAGTGATCATGTCTTTAAAATCATACTCACACAGGGACTTAACAGGCAGATAAGAAGGATGTGCGAATTCCTTGACTACGAAGTGGTGAAACTGAAACGGGTTCGCATCATGAACATTACATTGGAAAATCTCCCAGTTGGCGAGTGGCGTGATTTCACAAAGAAAGAACTGGAGGATATCAACCTCTTAGTATCCAATTCCATTAAAACAGAAGAAGCCTCACAATAGATGAAGCTTATGAAGACGGATTGAAAGTAGTTACTTCCTTCTTCCACCTCCACCTGGAGAACCCATATTCGATGGTGCCTGTCTTGGCGCCTGTTGCATTTGCTGACGGGGAGCCTGCTGAGGCTGAGGTCTTGGAGTAGGTTGCGTTTGCTGCCAAACACTTCGATGATAATCCTGTGCCCTGTTTATATTATTGAAATTAGGTTGCTGTGTTGCTTGCCTTTGATTCGGAGCAGGTTGTTGCGCCGGATTGGGAATTCTGACATTCGGTTGCCTTGTGGGCTGCTGTATAATATTCGGCACATTTTGCCGTCCTTCCTGCGGCTCCATCCTTGTTTGCGGCGAAGCACTAAGCGAAGGATATTTAGTTGCATTATTTTTCAGATATTCCTCTCTTACATTCACCGGAACCTGCTTGCCCCCCTGCTCTTTCTGCGCATCCATGTGTAGCTGTCCTACCTGTTTTATCACCTCCACTCTTCTTGAATTATTAGTAACAAAATCTTTGGGTAAATAACTTCGGTTATCACGAACCCAATTATGAACGATCACGGCATTGCTGTTATTCATTCTGCCTGATCCATAATAGTGGCTTATATATCTGTTGCCGAGGTGAGGATATTGACGCCAGTGTTCAGGATGATAAAAGTACCAATTGGTAAAATAGTAGGACGGTGTACCGAGCATCACCATGCGTCCGTGATTATAATAAAACCCGCAATCAAACCAGAAAGGATAAGGATACCAATAGGAATAAGGATACCAGGATGGATAACCAAACCAATAAGAATACGGAGTGCAGGTGTAGTTGGATACATAATTGGGGTCAGGTGAAGCGTTTATGTCATCCTGTGTATATCCGTTTTCCTGTGCGTAATCATTCGCTGCGCTTTTTAAATCATTTGCTTCATCAGGATTTTGCTCTATATTTTGTTTCCAAGTTGCTGCATCTTGCGCATTCTGCCTCACTTCTACGTTATTTAAAGAATCTGCCCAGTTAATTACTCTCTGTGGATTGCGACGGTAGTGATCGCCTACGCGCACGGCAAGGCTGAGATGATCGTTGAGAAGATTTATTATTTCAGGATAGCGGATAAGGTCTCTTAATGCACCCTGCGTTACAGGAGGATAATCGGTCAGTATCTGTTCGAATTGTGCGTTCGTATTTGACTGAAGCGCGTCCATTTTTTGAAGAACATCGTAATGATTTATTCCCTGTCTCAAAGCAGCATCACGAATATCATCGGGATAGTCAGCAAGAATGTCGTTGATCTGCGCTTGTGATTTTGGACCTCCCTGCGCAAGCCTTGAAACGAGGTCGGAATACCTGCTCAGATTCCAGAAATCTTCCTGCTCTTCTTTGGAATAACTACTGACGAGGTTGGCGAAATCACTGCTTGTATTTTTTTGCAGCGTGGCAATGCTCACGATGGATGCAGGAAATTCACAAGCCTCAAAAATATCCAAACGAATCGTGTCAGGATATAACACCAGTGCATTCACGGCAGCCGAATCTTCCCTTAATAAATGTTTAGGCCTTGGTGTTTGATCTTGCGCAAACACAACTGAGTTAGCAGCACAAATCACAGTGCAAAAAAACAGGCTCATCAAAAGTTTCTTTTTCATACTTTTTAATTTAAAAATATCCGAACGAAGTTAGTCAAATATTATGAAGCAAATTTCGGCATAAATGGATTAACAACACATGAAGATAACAATCCTTTACTATTAACATTTCGGTAACTTAGTTTTTGAATGCCGTTCATCCCAACTAATTGTTTTGCACTTTTGCAAAAATAAGTATGGACGCAAAGAAAAAGATTGCCATTAAGTTCCAGCGCTTCTGGAAAATTCTTGGACCGGGACTCATCACCGGCGCCAGCGATGACGATCCGTCGGGCATTGCTACCTACTCGCAGGCAGGCGCCAGGTTCGGAGTCAGCACTTTATGGACTGCCTTAATCACTTTTCCATTGATGGCAGCCGTGCAGGAGATGTGCGCTCGCATAGGCCTGGTCACTTCTCACGGGCTTACAGGAACGCTGAAACACAATTATCCCAAATCGGTTTTATACCTCATGGTTCTCTTCAGCTTTCCCGCCATCATTTTAAATATAGGAGCTGACATTGCAGCCATGGGTGCAGTATCCAATCTTTTATTTCCTGTAATTCCTGCCATTTATTTCAGCGTACTCTTTACAGCTATCCTGTTAGTATCGCTCATTTATTTGCCTTATCTTCAAATTGCATCCGTGCTCAAATACCTTTGCATCATTCTGTTGGTTTACCTCGTCATTCCGTTTCTCTCAAAACAAAACTGGATGGAGCTTGCCAGGGCTACGTTCGTCCCTACCATAAAATTCAATAAAGAATATATAGGTATTCTCGTAGGTATTCTTGGCACCACCATCTCGCCTTATCTTTTCTTTTGGCAGGCAACCATGGAAGTGGAAGAAAACAGGAAGCGCAAACATCACCTGTTGGTGGGCAAAAGAGTTATTCACGCTATGGATATGGAGATTGATTTCGGAATGTTCTTTTCAAACCTCGTTATGTTTTTTATTATTCTTACCACGGGAACGGTTCTTTTTAAAGGAGGCGTGCACCAGATAGACACGGTGGAGCAGGCTGCAAAAGCTTTAGAGCCGCTTGCCGGCAAGGCTGCTTATTTTCTCTTTGCAATAGGGGTAATAGGAACAGGTTTTTTAGCCATTCCTGTTTTGAGCGGATCGCTTTCCTATATTATTTCTGAAACCTTTGGCTGGCAAGAAGGACTTGATAAAAAATTTCACGAGGCAAAGCCCTTTTATATTGTAGTTGCAGTTTCGCTTATCCTTGGCTTGCTGATAAACTACATTGGCATCAGTCCGATACAGGCTTTAATATATACCGCCATACTCTATGGCATAACGGCGCCGGTAATCATCGCCATCGTATTGCATATTTCCAATAACAAAAAGGTGATGGGTGAATTTACCAATGGCTTGTGGACAAACATATTTGGCGTTGCTGCATTAGTGCTTATGTCGGCGGCGGCAATAGTTTTACTGTACCTTCAATTTTCATGATGACTGATAAATTCACATCATTAATATCGAAATTAATAATTAAAATTGATTTTTTCTTTGTATAACTTTTTTAATTAGCTTTGTATTAAATTTCAATTAACCCTAATACTAAAACCTTAAAAAAATGAAAAAGCTACTTCTATTAATCGTAACTGTTGTATTCTCAACAGGAGTGTTTGCGCAGACAACACCTGCCACTAAGATGGATTCAAAATCAGCTTCAACTGCAACAACTGACAAAACAATGAAAACACATTGTTACGCCATGAAAGACGGAGCAATGATGCATTGTATGGGCAGCAAAGCAGAACCCATGGCCAAAGATGCAACTCTTAAGAACGGCACTATGGTCAGCACTGCAGGAGTGGTTACCACGAAAGATGGTAAGAAAACGACGCTCTCTAACGGACAGTGTATTGACGTGAATGGAAAAATCGGCGACTTCGACAAGATGCATGCAAAGATGAACGACAAAAAGAATACGAATAAGATGTAATAATCTTTTATCCTTTTAATCACAAAAGCCATCGCTTCATAAACGGTGGCTTTTGTTTTTATATTGGATGTTAATTCTGAGTTCCTTTCTATTCTGCGAAAACAATGCTGAAATTAATGCTGAAAAAAGGAGGCATTTTTCTCCGTTACCCTGTTTTGTACTAACTTCCTCAAACACATAAAAACCTACAATTTACTATCAATTTACGTGTTTCCTCAGAAACTCTATTAATCGTGTCGAAAACTCTATTGATCGTGACGAAACATATAGTTTGTGTGAGGCGAAGTAGAATTCCCCTCAGTAAAACTCTATTTCGCGCCACTAAAACGATACTTTCTGTTGCCAATCTAATTTGACGTCCGCAATAAGTAAAGATTCTCTCACCCGAACTCTACTTCGCGTCACTAAAATAAAGGTTTCTGTCACGCGAACTCTAACTTCTGTCACGCGAAGTATAGTTTCCCTCAGTAGAACTATACTTCGCGTCACTAAAACTATACTTCGCGTGAGGGAAACTCTAACTTTCGTCGGTAAAAGCATATTTTTTATTTAAGTGTACTTATTATCAATTAGTTATGCAATGCATTGGGGAAATAAAAGGAAGGAACCCGCCGTTAAATTGAAAGTTATTGAGAGGGGATGTTTACAGGCAGGAAAGTATTATTCTGAAACATTTTCTGTCAGGAATCCCTTCCTGATGGTGTTGGGCAATATATAAACAATCGGGTCTGCTGATTTATTTCTCTACCTAAGCAGCGTTTATATCAATATGTTTGTCTTATTCATTGAATACTAATGTCTGTTACAGAAATGAAAAACGTTTCAGAGGAGGATCTCATCCGCCGATGCCTGGAGGGAGATGAAACGTTTTGCCGAATGCTTTTTGAAAAATACTATGGCCGAATGCTTAATGTTTGCAAGCGCTATTCAAAGGACAAGGAGGAAGCCTACGATATGCTACAGGAGGGATTCATCAAGGTATTTAAAAACCTGGAGCAGTACAACGGGCAGGGTTCCTTCGAGGGATGGATGAGAAAGGTGATGGTAACGACATCCATTAATTATTTCAGAAAATTCCATTTACACGAAACGGTGGAATACGTTGACAGGGATGAACTTGCATTTCTTGAATCCGCCAAAACTTCTTCTATATACAATACATCAGGAGAAACAGGATCGGATGCCGAGTCTTTATTACGGATGATTGTTGAATTGCCTGCTGTGTATAGGATGGTTTTTAATCTATTTGCCATTGAAGGCTATTCACATGCTGAAATCGCAACTACACTGGACATTGCTGAAAGCACCTCCAGGGCTAACCTGTCGAAGGCGCGGCAAAAACTTCAACACATGCTTCACGCAAATTTTATATAAAAATTCATAAAAATGAGTAACGATCAGATAGATAACGAAATTGATGATCTCTTCGAAAAGGGATTGCAGGATATCAATGAGGAACAAGCATCGCAAGATGACTGGCTGATGATGAAGAGCCGCATGAAGAAAGAGGGACTGTTGAAATCAAGAATTAAAAAGCGATTAATTCTAATTTCTCTCTTGTTAGCAGGCATTTCCTCAATAGGAATATGGTATTATTTTAATCAAAGCGACGTATCTCGAAGTGCGCATGCTTCGAATGTAAATGCTCCTGAAAAGACCGGAAACCGGAATAATACAGGCAGTGATGTTTCTGAAAATATGAAGAAAGAGTCAGAGCCGGGAAAAAATGATAATAAACGAAAGATCGAAGACAATTCGCCGAAGGCTAGTTTCAGTAATTCAAGTTCAAAATTGACAGATGAATCACCTAATCATGACAAGAAGAGCGAAACTATTTCCTTAAAAAAGGAAAATAAAAAAAATTCTTCGCCTAAACAATTTCTACCCGGAAGCCGGCCGGAATCTGAGCATAACGGGGATTTAGTTCTAAATGAAGACAAAGGTTCAAGCCATAGTGAAAATGATCTTAGGGAAAATAAAAACGGAGAAGAAAATTTACTGAACTCAGAAAATTCCGAATCTCCGATCACTGATCAGAAACAACAGGTTGCTTCAACTTCCCAAAATCCTTCTGATACTCTTGCAAATGAGATTAACACCGGTACTGCAAACCCGGATACAGGAGTATCAGCAAGTAAAAACATTCTTCCGCATCAGGATTCAACCAAAGAGGTTAATAGTAAAACGACTGAGGAAAATATACAAGCTAATCAAAGAAAAAGGTTTTTTATCGGAGGATATTTTTCTCTTGATTACAATCACTATCTCTTGAAAGAGAATGGCCTGGTGCCGCCAAGCGAAGCGGATTATGTAGATCATTCTGATTCTATTAATGGCAAGAATTCCGCTTCACAGTTTACAGCGGGATTAACAGCGGGGTATAGGATTGCTCAAAACACGGAAATTGAAATGGGAGTGTTTTATTCCAGGAAAAAGGAGTTGACTGCAAACATCATGACGCCTGCATATATCAATGATCTTATGCAGCAGGTGCACTCCAACTACATTTATAATTATAATGCCAGTTATTTTGAATTAAGCGGGAAGGTCAAGTACTACTTCTGTGTGGGGACAAAAAAGTGGATATACGCCGGTGCGGGAGGAATTGCAAGTTTTAATTTCCCTGAGAACCCAAACAATAAAAGCTATTATTCTCATACATTATATAATGATACAACATGGATAAGTAAGGATAAAGTAACTCTTGAACCTTCATCAGCATCCTTTACAGCCATCCTGCTCGGCGGATTTGAGACAGCGTTAAGTAACAGATGGAATGCATTTGTTGAGCCTGAATATAAATATGGCTTTAGCCCGGTTATCAAGCATCCATCCTTTGACTATATACCTGTTAATCACTATTGGCGTACATTCTCCATAGGTTTTGGATTGAAATATAGTTTGTAGAAAGAAAAAAATGTATTTGAAGCAGCGAAATGAAAATAATGATTGTCTTAATGTTTATGAAGGGTAAAATGAAAATGTCAACTATCAAAGAATATTTTAAAGTGTGTCTGCTTACAGCATTCATAGCTTTTTTATTTGCCACTTGCAGAAAGGATACCCTTGAATCAGAAACCAACATCATACAGGATACCCAACAGGATAATTACACCTCTATGAGTGACTTTTATAAGAAGAATGCTGTTGGAATGCAAACATTCTCTGTTACGGCTGCAACGGGAGGAACTTTCGCAACACCACAAGGAACGCAGGTAACTATCCCCGGTCTTGCATTTATGACACTTTCCCATATACCGGTGGACACGGGAACAGTAAAAATTGAATTCAAGGATATATATAAGAGAAGCGATATGCTTTTGTCTGACATGCCCACTATGACCCAGTCCGGACCTTTGAAATCCGGAGGCGAATTTTTTATGCGCGCAACTATTAACGGTGTACCGCTACAGTTATTGCCATCTGCAAGTATTACAATAGTGCAGCCATTCGGAACATTCGCCAGAGATTCCATGACAGCTTTTGTCGAAAGAGATAGCATAGGCATGAAAGGATGGGTGGCACCGCCTACAGATACCATAGGAAATCCTGTATATTCCGTTGTATCGAATGTTTCAAGCTATATATTCTCATTCTATCAGTTTGCCTCTCCTGAAGATTCAGGTACATGGTGTAACAGCGACAATAAGAATTATTTTTTGACTTATCCTACAACAGGGTTGACATTGCATGAAACAGATAATCCGGATACATTTCATACTGACGTATTCCTGGTTTTCAAAAATATTGATTGTATGGTGCATGTCTATAGGGGATTAGGAAGTGACTATCCTTATTTATTTGCACCACAGGGATTGGCATGTACTATTGTAGCTGTTGGAGAAAAAGGAGGTGCATTGTATGCATCATTTACTTCTGATACAATAGGAAGTAATCAGACAGTGAACTTTGCATTAAGCAAAACAAATACAGATGCCTTTAAAACTTCTTTAAAGGCGCTGGACAATCAATAACTGGCTTTATATATAATTAATAATTGTAATCTAAATAAATCAAATGTCATGAAAAAATTCATTTTTCAATCTGCTTGCATTTGCATGTCTTGCTTTTGTTTTGCGGTGAATTCACTGGCAGGTGCTCTTACATTAGGGACTATAGTGGGAAATCAACAAACAGGGGAAGTGGCGGCAGGTGCTGCAGGTGTTAACATCCTCAGGTTAGATATACCTGTAACCGGGCTTTCAGGCACCTTAACATTAAATTCATTAACAGTAACCTCATCCAACACTATTTATACGGATGTGACAAGTGTTAAACTATGGACAGGAACGGTCTCTGACCACACTACACAAATTGGCACTGCACAATCTTTTTCAACCGGTTCGGCTACCTTTTCAGGGTTAACAACAGACTTATCTTTGGGAACGACTTATCTTTGGATCACATACGATCTTGCTTCTCCTATTGTCGGACTTCCGCATATCTTAGATGCAAAAATTAATGCCGGGGACATAGTAATTACTGCATCCGGTGGTGCCACAAGCCCGGGTTCTCAGCCACCAGCTACCCTGTATCCTTTTGGATACCTATCAATAACTCAGCTTACTTTAGACATTATAGTGGCAAACCAACAAATCGGCTATGCGATTCCAGGTGAACAGAATATAAGCATTTTGAGATTAGATTTGCCTGTAACAGGACGTTCCGGAACATTAACATTAAACTCGGTAAAAGTGACCTCGGCTAACACCAATGATGCAGACGTGTTGGATGTAAAACTTTGGACAGGAACAACCTCGGGTCCTATCACTCAAATTGGAAGCTCCCTGTTATCAGCAGGTTCGGCTACCTTTTCAGGATTAACAACAAGCTTACCTTATGGAACTACTTATATTTGGATCACTTATGATCTTGTTCCGGCCATTGCCGGTCTGCCTCATACCTTAGACGCAAAAATTAATGCAGGCGACATTATCATTACTTCATCAAATGGGGCCGCAAGTCCCGGTTCTCAGCCACCCAGTACACTTGATCCTTTTGGCGATGTAATTATTGACGGAGGCAACCCCGGCAATTCTACTAATGCGGGAAATGATTTCTGGTTCGGCTTTCCCTATGATCTGGACGGGGACCAGGTCACCTATGCAATCACTATGACATCCTTCACAAACGCCTCCGGAACGGTATCTATCCCCGGAACAGGGTTTAATCAGAATTTTACAGTAATTCCCGGCTCAGTAACACGTATTGTTTTGCCTTATGCCGATGTAATTGTGAGCAATCCGGACGTGATAGCAAACACGGCTGTACATGTTGTTTCAGATAGTACTATTGCACTGTTTTTTTCCGAGGAGTCCGCTGGCCCACGAAATGATAATTCGTATGTTTTGCAGAATGGAGTCTTAGGAAACGATTACTATGTGATGACCTATGCCGGAGAGGGCAGCATATCTGAATTTGTGGTCATCGCTCCGGGAAGCCCGGTTAGGGTGGAGATAACACCTTCTGTAGCAACCTTGGGAGGGCATTCCGCAGGTATTCCTTTTGACACAACCTTGCTTCCGGGTCAACTTTTCCAAGTTCAGAGCTACAGTGACCTTACTGGTAGCCGGGTTCGTTCTTTTAACACTGCTCAAAAATTTGCAGTTATAGGAGCTAATGCTATGATTGCAACATGTAGTATTAATGCCACAATAGATCCAATATTTGAACAATCATTACCTGTATGTTCCTGGGGTGAAAACTATGTGGTTGTCTCGACACCTCAAACCGAAGATATATGCCGGGTTCTTGCTTCACAGAACGGAACAATGGTAAATATTAATGGAAATCTGGCAGCAACGCTCAATGCAGGACAATATTATGACTCGATCGTTAAACCATCCTCTCCATTTTTTATAACTGCAAGCAATCCAATTTCAGTTGGAAGGATTCTGCAAACGAGTCTATGCAACAATTCTACAATGTTAGACCCCAATGGTGGATACCCTTTGGGTGATCCTGATTTGATATTGGTAGATGCCAATGAGCAGATGTTATTAAACAGTGTAACTTTTTATGCCACTACAATTAATGGAATAGACACCAATTTTGTACAGATTGTGACACGATCCTCTGATATCAATACTGTTTTTCTTGATGGTCAAAACATAGGTTCTTCATTTATTCCCTTGCCTTATGATGCCTATTATTCTTATACAAACCTAACCATACAAGAGGGGGCGCACAATATAACTACCCCTGGCCGCGGATTTCTGGCATATCAATGTGGGTTAGGTAAGCCTACTTCCATCGGTTGTGCTGCCGGTGTTTATATCACGTGTGTTTCTTCTGTTGCTCCGCCTGTTGCCAATTTTCAATCAAGCAATACAACATTCTGTACCAATGACTGTATTAATTATACTGATCTGAGTACAAATGCCACTTCATGGCAATGGAGCTTTGCAGGTGGCACTCCTTCGTCCAGCACCGTTCAAAATCCACAGGGTATATGTTATGATACGGCAGGCACTTTTAATGCTAAACTTATTGCTTCCAATAGCGTCGGCACCGACACGCTTAGGGTTACCAATTTTATACATGTGCTTCCTGTTCCGCCAACTCCTGTTATAAGACAGCATTATGATACCCTTTATTGCAGCACTGATGCTACATACACTTCTTATCAGTGGTATGATAATACAACGCTTATTCCTGGCGCTACAGATACTTTGCTCATTGTTACTCACAGCGGCAATTATAATGTGGATGTACGCAATGAGTTCGGATGTCAGATTTCAGTAGGTATTAATATCATCCTTGGATTGCAGAATTACTCCACAGATAATGTTATTTCTATTTATCCTGATCCTGCCGGTGATAAGGTCACCATTAATGGTTTGAACGCTGCCTCAGAAGCAATCATTGATATATATGATGTGTTAGGGCAGATAGTTTATCAATCGAAAATCGAAAATCGCACTTCGGCGATTGATATTTCGAACCTCACACCCGGAGTTTACTTTATGCAGGCAGTTGCTGAAAGAAAAAGATGGGTGGGGAGGTTTGTGAAGGAATAAGTAAACATGAACATAGGCATCTTTAAAGGCACTGGATAATCAATAACTATCTTTATATATAATTAAATCAATTAAATTTTAATCTAAATAAATCAAATGTCATGAAAAATAAATTTATCTTTAAAACTGCTTTAGTTTTTATCTGCACCTGCCTGGCAATAAAATCATTTAGTCAATGTAGTGTTACTTCTACTGATACTGCCGGCAGCGGTGGTCTTGTTAATTTTTATTGCACGTTTAATGGCGGGCATGGAACCATTACCTACCTATGGGATTTTGGAGATGGCGGCAATGCGAATACTGCTAATGCTACCCATACTTTCGCTTACAATTACAACTATACAGTATGCCTTACAGTGTATGATACCGGCAGTTGCTATGATACAATATGCAGGGTGGTGCAAGTGACAAATGCGTTACAAAGTGCAACTTGCGCGGGCAATGCTGCTTTCACTGCATCAGCAAATGGTTCCTCAATGAATTTTACAAATTCTGCAGGTAACTGGCAAATTATACATTTCGGCGACGGGTCAGGTAGTAGTTATACAGGGTCAACGAGTATTTCTCATCAATACCAGTTAAACGGAACTTACACTGTCATCGCTATTGCATCTTCTTATTTTGGAACTCTCCTCTTACCTTGTGATACAAGTGTTCAAACTATAAGCGTAAATAATGTAGCCTGCCGGGCTGCATTTACAGTGAATAGCGATACTGCCGATTATAGGTTATATTTAAACGACAACTCATTTGGTGCAGCTAACAGAAAATGGTATATTAATGACACGCTGGTAGCGTCTAACGTGACAAGCTATACCAGTCCCTCAATGCCACCGGGAACTTATCATATATGCCTTGCCATCACAGGACCCGGTGGTTGCCAGGACTCTACATGCCAGGATGTTAACTTAAATTATTCTCTTCCTTGCCCGAATGCAACATTCAGGTATGGCGCTGTGAATGGTGCTGCATGTGACACGTATTGGTTCATTGTGGATACCACAGGCACCGGAATCAATTCAATCAACTGGTACTTGAATGGCAATTGGGTGAGTTCTCAGGCAGTTGATACCATTACCCTTGATTTTTCATCCTCTAATGTATCAGCTCAATCAGTAACAGTATTTGTCAAGGGACCCGGATGTCAATCGGGTTACTTATTTCCCTTTTCTAACCCTGCATCCTTTTATGTAAGTTCAGATACATCAAACTTCAACCATACCTGGTATGCCTATCCTCAAACCGTTACTAATTTAAAGTCACAGCTTTGGGACTTTGGAGATGGTACTTCAAGCACGTCAGCTTATCCCTCCCACACATATTCAACTGCCGGGTTTTATAATGTATGTCATTACGATACCCTTACCAACAACTGTGCCTATAAGTATTGTATTGATCAATATTTATTCCGCGCTACCCAGGGAAGCGGCATATCTTATTTTGTTGTAGTTCCTCCTCTTGGGATACAAGAGCAAAAAAATGTTGCTTCATTGAAGGCTTATCCCAATCCGGCTTCCAGTATTATAACCTTTGATTTTGAAAATAAACCGGAGACGGACATGTTATTGAAAGTTTATAATTCTACCGGCATTGTTGTTAATACAGCCGCCGTTGAAAAGGGAACAACGAAGTATATATTAAACATTAAGGATTTTGCCGATGGAATTTATTTTTATGAATTGTCAGGAATCGGAGGCAGCAGTGTTCATGGTAAAATTATAATTACCAAGTAACGGGGCTTTACTATTTAGTTTATTAAAAACAAGACATTCCGTAATCACGGAATGTCTTGTTTTTAATATATATATATTAGATTATCCCCTTTGCACCAGGACAAAGGGAATGATTTGAGAAACCGATGAGCGCCAGCTCATCCGTCAAAGAGAAACCCCGATAAAATGCAAGGAGCGTTTATTTTGTAAAGTTAATTAGCGAAGGCAAGGTTTCTGTGAACAGGATTGTGCTTATGTAAAAAAGTCCCATCCTATATGGGAGGCAGTTGTTATTGATAATAAGCCAATACAAGCTTTTATTACTTTCTCATTTTGTCTACTTTAGAACCCATAAGAAGGTAAATTGAGAATGATCCTTTAGGGGGGATTAAAGAGTTGTGCCTTTAGATGCTGCTTAAAAAGGCATCCACTTCATCTTTGCCCACATTAAAGTACTCTATTACATCAGCCCAGGTAATGAGGTGACGTTTTGCCTTGTTTTTAAACTTCCTGATGGCAGCCATTAGCCTGTAACAATGACTGATGCTTTTGCCTGTCAGCCTTTTCAGGTCTTCCACAGTAACATAAAAGGTTCTCTTTTTCATAAATAGTGGATTTAAAAAAGTGTTTAAGCATTTTCTTAATTTGCTTATATATTCATAATGTATATAACGCAAAAACGATACAGTTATTGTGCATTATTTTAGTTTATGCATACTATTATTAATCATTATCTGTCATTTTTTATCATTTTTAGCTCATTCTATCCCGTTCTCTTGACTATTGCATTCGGGCAACATTATCTTTGTATATATCAATCAAAGAAATGATTTTATAATAAAAGATTAAACAATTAGCTAAAATGAAAAATCAACAAATAGCCCTAAGCAAACTTCAAAATGAATCCATCATTCAAAAGCTGGCAGATGTTTTTAAAAGAATTATTCACTTGTTCAGCCATCAAAAAGTAAAAAAGGTATCGGTGTATTCAAAGCTGCAGGGAGCCATGAATCTCCCAATGCCGCCGGAGTTAGTAGTAGAAAAGGTAAACGAAATGAAAACGGCTGTTGAGCAATTGCAAAGAAATAATACCCTTTCAGAAAAGAAAAAAAAGAGAGCGCAAAAAGAGTTGCGCAGGCAATTAATAAAGCTGATTGATATGGATGCACAAGTTCTTCAATCGGGATTTAATATAAAACGAAAATGAGTCATCATGATACTTTGCAAACGGCAGAAAAGTTCCTTGCTCGGACCGGATGCAATTTCAGGTTGGTAACTACAAGTCAGGGAGCATCACAATTTAATTCTTTAACTTATGCCAGTACTAATTGTTAAAAGAGTAAAGGTAAGTTTAGAGTTATTCAGGATGAGTGTGTCTTTGTTGGTGACGTATGCGTCGAACATATTTACAAGTATGTCTCCAAATTTGCTGTTCCCTTTACCCCCTGTTACAATGCTGGCGCTTCAAACTGCCTATTTAAATCTACAAATGGCAGCAGTGGCAGCAGCAACAGGTGGGCCGGAACAAACGGCAGACATGAAAGCGAAGCGGGAGGTGCTAATTAACCTCCTCACTACGCTTGGGCACTATGTGGAAGACATTGCAAACGAACCCGCTAATGCGGCTGATGCAACTGTCATCATACTAAGTGCCGGCATGAAGACCAAAGCGTTTACTCCCCGCCAGAAGCAAGTGTTTAAAGTGTTGCCGGGTAAACTGGTTGGCACTGTGGACATGAAAGCGGCGGCAGTGAAACGCGGCACTCACGAATGGCAATATACTTTAAGTCCGGGTGAAGTCGGAAGCTGGATAGCATTGCCGCCTACAACAAAGGCGCATTCTACCATCATTGGCTTAACAAGCGGAACACAGGTGTATGGCCGTCATCGTGCCGTCCTGAAAACAGGTCCCACCGATTGGGATTCTCAACTCTCGGTAGTAGTGCCGTGAGCTGGTTGCCGTTTCTGATTCCATCGGAATGCGGTTCAAGAAAAAAAGGCGGGACTTACTCCCCGCCTTTTTCTTTTATAATCAGCACTAATTTTGTGAAAGAATAAAACTCTTCCTGAATTACCCTTTAATAATTTTCGTCTTCACGCGCTTGTCGTTAAAGACAAGATTGAGGATGTAGGTTCCGCTTGGAAGGTTCTGACGGTCGGTGAAGACATGCACATTCTTTCCTTTGTTGGCGCCAAAAAATTCACTGCATAAGATTTTCCCCTGCGTGTCGGTTATCTGAAGCCACACCTTTCCGTTGTCGGGAGCATAGTAAGCCACGTCCAGCTTTTCTTTAAACGGATCAGGGCTAATGTGATCGAAAACAATTTCTTTAGGATCGCTGTTGTTCTTGACGGCGGTGACAGGATGCGTGACGAATTTGCCGTCAATAAAAGTTTGTTTAAGGCGATAAAAAGTTATTCCATCGGCAGGGCGTTTGTCAACATACATATATTCTTCCTCAGGCTGTGCTGCGCTTACGTTTAGCGAACCAATATCATTGAAGTCAATGCCATTGATGGAGCGCTGCACAATAAAATTATCAATATTAATATCGCTTTCCACTGACCAGCGCAAAAGCACTTCGTTCGCCCTCGGCTCTGCAATAAAGTTGAGCAGCGATTCTGACAGCGGCATGGAAGTGCCCGTGGTTCTGATAACCAGGTTGTCAAGAACAGGAATACCGAATCCGCCGCCGTCAATTTCTTTGCCAATCGTTATGTCACCGGCTCTCTTCCAATATAATTTATTATTCCTTTTACCCTCGTAATTCCAGATGACAATGCTGCTTACAAATACTTCACCTCTTCCCGTTTGAGGGGAATAGATAAACCGGAAGGTGCGATAAATATCATCAAGAGGAATAAAATAATCTGTGGTCGCGCTGATTGTTTCATAGTTACCCTGCTCGTTTTGCACACGATACTGGATGGTTATATATCCCTTATTAAAACCAAATTTCAATGATTCGCCTCGAACAAAGAAAAAGCCGGAAGGTTCTTTTCTTTTAAAATCAATGCTGATGTCAATACCGTCCACATCAAAATAAGAAGTGCCTTTAAGAACTAAATTTGCACCATCACCGGTGTTTCCGGGATTTAATCCATTAGAAGAGCTTCTTCCGCCCGGTGAAGATTTAGCAGTCTTGCCTGCTGATATGGCATTGGGGCCAATCGTTGCAAGTGTTACAGGGTTTTGCTCCCATTCGAATTTGGAAAGTATTTCGCCGCTATTCAGGTCAATACTATTAACACCGGCTTCCATGCCATTGTCAGATGCTTTTGTGTTAGTAGTATCACCGAGGTGAATAATTACCAGCGTTACGATGGTGGTAAGCACAAGAATACTGACTATACCTGCAACTACCATCATGCGCAGCGCTAATTTCTGTTTTACTATTTGGCGAAGCTTCATTGTATTATTCGGTTGATTTATTAATTACTTGAATCCCCAGTATTGCGGAATTGTATTTTAAGCCTTTATCATTTTCCTCGTTGTTGTGGTATTGTGATACGTCATATATAAGAAATAAATACCCTTTGCAAGATTGTAGGTGTCGATGAAGGTATAGTTGTTTGAACCGGCAACACCATTGACGACATTAGTATAAAATATCTGCCCGTTTTGATTTGCCATTTGAATTGTTACCGGGCCATCCTGGTAAAGCGAATAAGTTACGTTGAACTGGTTAGTAAAGGGGTTTGGCCCAAGTGAAAGAATGATGAGATCGTCAGCGTTCGTTTGAGTTGTATCAGTCGGTTGGTTAATGACGGGTGCGACAGGTTGTCCGGAAACCATCCATACCGAAAACAAGCTGGTGTTGTTTATTGTCACAGTACCAATGCCGGAAGTAACTCCTTTAATAGCAGAAGGGGCTATGCCCCAATAGGCACCGCTCCATTGGTTTACCTCCATATTGCCTGTAGCAAATGAATCGTTCAGCGTATTTTCTGATCCGAAGTAAGAAAGCGTAACATTGGCAGTGAATCCGTTTGCAGTAATAGTCCACCAGCGATCTATCAGTTGTTCCATCGCATACGTTGAATCTACTGTTACGGCAGTTAAAGCCGAAGGGGTAACAGTGGCAATAGGAGTGTTATCACTGAACAATGTAGCACGGGTTGAGATAGAAACATCTCCGCCCATTCCTGCAGTCGGAGTAAAAATCACAGGCACATAAGCAGATGGTCCCTTTCCAAATGGAAACTCATGCGCACCGCCAGAAACATTTTTCCACGTGAGTATGCTTGGATTGTAAGCGGCGTTAGTTTCGCTTTTAATATACCCGTTCGTTCTTGTAATTGCGTTAGCAGCACCCGATTCAATAGTTAATTCATATCCGTTAAGATTGAATTCGCCATTGGCAAGATCAAGCCCTGTTCTCACATATATATTCGAAGCAGCAGGATAAACATAATCAGTGCCTGGGATTCCGTTAAAATTAATTCTCAGCATACCATATTCCTGATTTGCTGTGGTCGCAACACCGGCGCCAATTCCTGTTACTACCTGGTTAGCATTCCCGTTATATTCAATGATGCTGTTCGGGTCAAGATAATAGTACATATTGGCGGAAGCGTTTATACATGCTGATGCCGTTCCGTCATAAAGGCCTTGCGGGTTGCCGGTTTTAAGAGTCGCGCCGGAATTGACTGCAATAGCGCAATAGGCACCTGCTGCATTGCTGAACAATTGATGGGTATTCATATTGATAGCTCCGCCGCTCAGAATGGTCATAAAATAATTTCCCGTGCTGTCAGATGATGCTAACTGAATATTTCCTGTATTTACGTTGAGCGTGCATCCGCTTTGTATATATTGCTTCACCTGCTGAATGCTTGGGTAATTGCTTGAACGGTTAAATTGGGTACTCCCCTGCCTTCCGAAATAAAGACTGCTGTAAGTAGTGCCTGTGCGGCTAATAATGCCGGTGCCTGTTAAATTGTAATTACTGCCATTTATTGATAACAAATGTGCCGCAGTTGATAAAGCACAATCATCAAAATTTAATGTTCCTGCTGACTGTGTGAAATCGCCATTTATAATTACACTTATTATATCAGATGTAGGCGTTAAATAGTTTGAGTGATGAAAAAACTTTCCTCCGCTTTGGTTGAAAGCCCCATTGATAGTAAGTGATGCCGCACCGACATCTCCTTTTACAATCAGGTTGCCGTTAGTCAAAGTAAGGTTGCCATTAATTGTTGATATTAACGTCCCCGGCAATCTTGATAAATAATTTTGTCCGCCATTAACGGTCATGCTTCCCCCAACTGCGAGAGTAGTATTATGCGCAGCCACTGCGGTTCCGTAATTGAAACTGGTCAGGCAGCTGTTAAGCTGGAAATTGCCCACGACGCTATCGGTTTCATCCCCTGATGCTGCATTGCTTGTAAACTCCGCCACTGCATTTCCTGAAATAGTAAGATCACCGCCTACTTTAAAATTCAATTTCTGATTATTTACATTGTTGCTGATATTTGTTAACCCGATGCCACGAAATTTATCCGTAGTATTTGGCATATTGATAGTGCAGGTATTTGTAACTATGAACGTGCTCGCTGCTCCGCTTGTATGACAGGAGTAATGGCCCATCAAAATACCACCCGTTAAGTTCAACGCTCCTATTTTAACATTATAGATTCCTGAAGTTGTTGAATAAAGATTATATATAAACCGGGTATCGCCCGTGCTTTGAGAAAATGTTCCGCCTACTACCATTGTCGCATTGCCATTGCATACTCCGGCGCCCATGGAACCATTGTTATCAATCAGCTTGATGTTGCCGGTGTTCGTGACATTACCAGTTACATTCAATGTAATATTTCCATTGCCATCAAAAATGCCGAAGAATGTTCCGCCATTGTTGGTAATGCTTGAAGTGTTGAGTGTAAAGGTTGGTGCAGCAGTTCCGTTATAGGCAGTGAAATAGGAGTTAACTGTTTTGAGGATGATGGCACCAATGGTTGAATTAGATATAGCTCCTGATTTATCCAATGTCACCCAGCCCTGGTCAACCATTAATGTTCCAAGAATGCGGTGAGCTTCAAATTGATTGCTCTGATTCCATTCCAATATGGTGCCTGAGCTATTGGTATTAATGATAAGGTTTCCAAAGTTGCCTGTCACAACACTTCCAAGCGGAAGCGTAGTATAATTGTACCACTTCTTAATAATTAATGTGCTTGTAGGAGCAAAGTTTTCATTTCCGTTTACAAACAGCGATGCACCGGCAGCAGTGTTAGTAGCCGGTTCCCATGTAAAGTTGGCGTTAGCGCCGAGAATAAACGGAGCATTTATAGTGCTCAGCACAATATCTCCCCCGTTCATGGTCACCGTTCCATTCACGGTCAATGTCCCGTTGATGGTTAATGTCTTATTGCTGATGAATGTGAGCGTTCCCCCTGCGTTAACTGTTATCTGTGCTACACTCACATTTGCATCAACTGTAATCGTTTGCCCTGAAGCAACAATTATATTATCCGTTGATGGAGGCACCGTTGAACCGGGCCAAATGGAAGGATTGCTCCAATTACCGGATCCTGTTGCAGTTGAAGTGTGGGTAATGGCAAAAGCATGACCGCATGCAAATATATATATACCGGCGATAAACGCCGTTATTTTTCTTTTTGAATGGGTCATTGTAAAACAGTTAAGACTCATAGTTGGTTTTGGAAACTCTTTTTAATTAGTAGAAGAAAGCGGCTTTGCAATGTGCCCTAACTGCGTATTTGCGGCAACGGGCATGGTTCTCGCAGCAGCAGGTTCATTTACGGTTACGGATGTTTCATAAACTTCGTCAGGAACAATAACAATGTTTTTGCTGGTAGCGCCTGTTAGCGCAGCTTTGCTCTCATCAATATGAGACACAGTAATCACGACGATCAACGCCACAACCAGGCATGCAACAGATAAACCAAGAATAATGATCATTTTGCGTGACATGCGCTGACGCTGGCGATTGCGGTTCTGCAAACGCGAGTCTTTCGACTTAGTAAATAAATGCTTTAACATAGTTGCTTCCTTCAACGTCAAACATCGGTCATAAGGATGCACCCTATCTCATGGTAACATGCTTCTTACTTACTGATGTAAGATTTTTGAAATAATTGTTGATGCAATGATTGAAAAACAAGAATTAATACGAAAAAGATCAAAATAGTGTTAAAAAGTAATAAAAAGTGAATGCAAGATTTTGGATCATTTTGCACAAAATTCTTTTAAAACGGAAGTTATTATTCCTTTTTTAGAAATAGTCTTACAAATATTTCCGTTTTAATTAAAGATAGTTAAGTCTTATTAAATCCATTTCTATCTATTTCCATTCATTTCAAAATCCCGCACATCCAGGATTGAAACATGCTTTGCCAAATGAATGAAAATTAAAAACAGAGCAACTTATAGTAACATTGATATAAACATAACTTCGTTAATATCTCTGTTTATATAAAGGGATTGGTTATGCCTGTTCGTTTACATTTGTTCAAACTTCAAAATATAAGGGCATTGAAAAGCAGGCATGATTGAATTTCAAAGGGAGGCAATGCTCATTGTGTTTATATTAACATGCACTGCCCTGTTAATACAAATAGTTTATTATTTATTTATTTATTCAAAGTTTGCATTCTATCATCTTAAAAAAGAACAATCTGCTAAAGAACCTGTTTCAGTTATTCTTTGCGCGCGCAACGAAGTGAAAAATCTTAAACGTAATCTGCGCAGCATCCTTGAACAGGACTATGACGATTTCGAAGTGGTGGTGGTAAATGACTGCTCATGGGATGAAAGCGGTGAGTACCTCGAACAATTGGAAAAGGAAAGCAAACATTTGAAAGTAGTAACCTTGAAAGAGCAGGAGAAATACAAGCATGGAAAAAAGTTTGCACTCACGCTTGGCGTCAAAGCCGCCAAGAATGATTTGCTGTTATTTACCGATGCTGACTGCATGCCTGCAGGAAAACAATGGATAAGCAATATGCAGCAACGCTTCCATGATGAAACTGAAATTGTATTGAGTTACTGCGGTTACAACAAGCTGCCGGGGCTGCTGAATAAGCTCATCCGGTTCGATACATTCTTTGTTGCATTACAATATTTTTCCGCTTCTCTCGTTAATCAACCTTACATGGGTGTCGGTCGCAATCTGGCTTACCGGAAATCGCTCTTCTTTCGCGCCAAAGGATTTGCAAAGCATAATCATTTACTTTCAGGCGATGATGATTTGTTTGTAAACGAGAATGCAAATGCACACAATACAAGCATAGAGGTAAGCCCTGATTCATTCACTTTTTCACAGTCAAAAGAAACCTTTGGCGACTGGCTGAAGCAGAAGAAAAGACATCTTAGCACCGGTATATATTATCGTTTCAGGGATAAAGTATTTCTTGGCGGTTACTGGTCATCCACTGTCTTGTTCTATGCAGGCCTCATCACACTTGCCTTTCTGCGCTTCAACTGGCAGATTTTGCTCGGCGCGTTCTTATTTAGAGTAATTTTGCAAACCATCATCTTTTCACTGAGTATGAAAAAGTTAAATGAGGGCGATCTCATTTTCCTGTTTCCCCTTCTTGAAATTCTTCTCATCATCATTCATCCAATACTTATACTATGGAATCTGTTAAGCCCAAAGCAACAATGGAAGTAAACCCGAACCTCTCAGAGAAAGCGCTGATTGATTTTAAATTAGTGAAAGCCGCCTCTGAAAAGGGCGACCAGAAAGCGTATGCCGAGCTCATGTCACGCTATAAAGATTCCATCTATTTTATGCTGCTGAAGATGGTGAACAACCGCGATGATGCCGACGATCTCACGATTGAAGCATTCGGCAAGGCATTCAAGAACCTTCATCAGTACACACCTGAATACGCTTTCAGCACCTGGCTTTTTAAAATCGCAACCAACAACTGCATTGATTTTATCAGAAGGAAACGTAAGATGACTTTTTCTATTGATAAGAATTTTGAAAACGAAGAAGGGCAGGAAATGATCCTGGAAGTGAAATCCGAAACCCTCGATCCGGAAGAAAAGATGATCAAGAAACAAAAGGCCATCCTGATGCGCGATGTGGTGGATAAATTAAAACCGCGTTACAAACGTCTTGTCGAGCTGCGTTATTTCCAGGAAAGATCGTATGAAGAGATTGCTGATGAACTGCAGTTGCCCTTAGGAACTGTAAAAGCCCAACTGTTTCGTGCGCGTGAGTTCCTTTACCAGATTATGAAGAATACGGAGTATCACCATTGAGCCGTTTACGGTTTACGGTTTACGGTTACACTTCGATCATGCAGAACAGTAAACTGTAAACCGTAAAC
>PLYJ01000019.1 GCA_003151745.1 Bacteroidota bacterium | reverse complement strand
GTCAACTTTTTTCAGGACGAGACATCCGCGGTAGGACAAAAAATAAAAACAGTAGTTGATACGCATCAATCTCCCGGCAATTATGTAATCAACTGGGATGCCATAGATGATTCGGGTAGTGCGCTTCCATCAGGGTTCTATATGGTTTGCTTCAGGCTGCATGACTCTGTTATCACCAGGAAGATTGTTAAGGTTGCGGAGTAAAACACTTTTAAAACCCTTTTTATTCCTTGTCTTGTTTTAAGAATCGGAATACTTGATTCTTTCTTGTCTTCACAGAGCTACCAATCTGCAACAGGAGATTGGCAGAATAAATGTCTTGTATTGCAATCTGCTGAATAGTTGTTCGCGTATGTTATGATGTGTTTCACAAGAAAAAAGCAATCATTAGTCAAAATTAAAAATATGGAAAAGGTAATAACGGTAATTTTGTTTTGCACTGTTGTCGCTCTCTCTTCTTGCGCACAACAAAGTAATTCAGTTGACAATAACAATTCAAAAAAACCAACTCCTATGAATACGCTCGAAACAACTAAAGTTGTAAAGACTGACGAAGAATGGAAAAAGGAATTAACCTCGGAACAGTATAACGTTACCTGGCAGAAAGGCACGGAGCGTGCTTTCACAGGCGCTTATTGGGATAATCATAAGAAGGGCATCTACTATTGCGTATGCTGCGGTGAGCCATTATTTGACTCCTCCACTAAATTCGAATCTGGCACCGGTTGGCCCAGCTTCTATGCTCCTATTGACAGTAACAATGTTTCCAACGAAACAGATTCATCCCTTGGCATGGACAGAACGGAAGTAACGTGTAGCCGTTGCAATGCTCACTTGGGGCATGTATTTAATGACGGGCCTAAGCCTACTTACCTGCGCTATTGCATGAACTCTGCTGCGCTGAAGTTTGAAGAAAAGAAACAGGAAGGGAAATAATTTGAAAATTAGTTGATTTGAAAATTTGAAGATGAAACGCGCTTTCATTTTCAAATCAGCTAATCTTCAAATCTTCAAATTTTATTTAGTGACGCACTACTATTTTCAACGATTGTGCGTTGTCCCTGCTTATAAAACGCGCAAGATAAATACCGCTGGATAAATGTTTAAGTGAGATGGTCATCTTCTGCTCTGTAACCGCTGCTCTGTAAACAATTTGTCCGATATTATTAAAAATCTCCAGATGAGCATGCTCACCTTCTATATGATAAAAGTCGAGGTGTAATCCATCCGTTGTGGGATTTGGATAAGCATCAAAGCTGGGCAAAATAGTTCCTTTTAATTCATTAACTCCTGTTCCAAAACTATTCATATATAGCGATAGTCCGCCGTTATAATTTCCGATTATCATATCGGGGCGACCGTCATTGTTGATGTCACCGATGGTAACAACCAGGTTTTGTCCTTCCTCACCGTTAATTAATGAATCGGCAAGATGATAAGTTCCCAGAATATTACCGTTGATATTATCATATACATATACTTTTCCCGCTTCTGTTCCCACCACCAGCTTGTCAACACCATGATCATTATAAAAGAACGGGCTTGCATATCCTGTAGTAAAGCCGGGATATTGTGTGATGATTCCTCCCAATGTGTCTTTCACAGAATCGCGGTTGAAAATCGGATTAGTAATGGTGCCAAGATTCCTGTAATATTTTATGAAGCCGAACGAATTGCCAACAATAAGATCAAGCAGGCCATCATGATCCAGATCATATAATTGAGGCGCGGCGGCTGTGCCAACGTGAATGCTGTCGAAGTAATTGGAAGTAAGAACAAAGTTTGCCGGATTACCCGCTGCTGCTGTGTTTTGGTAATAGAGCAAATGCCCGTTTCCTATTTTTTCTGTCGGCCCGTTGCCCATACCCACTATCATGTCCATAACGCCATTACCTCTCAAATCTCCGAACGTAGGGCAGAGAGTCCCTCCAACTCCGACCAAGCCATCTATGCCTGCATAATCCCGTGTTATCAATTGAAATTTAGGAGCAGATGGAGTGCCAACATTTTTATATAAGGTAATGCCTTTATGATAAACACCCAAAGTATCAAAATACGACTGATCGCCTATGAGCAAATCCGGCAGTCCGTCAGCGTCATAATCGAAGAGTTGTGGCGCTGACCCTGACCCAACATCAATCATCTCCTCCTGCAGGAATGTGTGCGGCTGTCGTGTGAAGTATCCGCTATCAGATGTTACATCCGTATTTTTATAATATAATACTCCTCTATAGTCATTCACAGTATGAGGAGAAACAATCATGTCTTTCAAGTGATCATTATCAACATCAAGATTATATGCACATGGAAAGGATGGAAGATTGACCGGCACATTATATACAGGCCAGTCGTAATCTTCACGGTTCATGCTGTCACTGAGTGCTGAAGCGCCTGCATTGTGAAGAAAAATCATATTGTTGTCAGCGTAACCGCCAATCAGCACAGATTTCTTTCTAAATAAAGTACTATCCTGTTCGTACAGGCAGATGCAGGATTGCGTGTCATCATTAACAGTCATTCCGGCGTCCCAATACAATGCAGAATCAGGTGTCATCATCCTGCAATAAGCAAGGTAAGCTAAATTATTATCTGCAGTTAATGCAAAATGTCCCCAACATTCAGATACATCTTTAAATCGAAGAGAGTCGCATGACCAGCCGCTGTCAGCAGCAAGCCCGCGATGATACTCCAGAGAGCCCGTAGCAACAGGAGGCCACGCAATAATATCCATAATGCCGTCTCCGTCCACGTCTCCAAGGGCAGGAACAGCAACGGAATTTGCAGTGACATTAAATTGCTGTGTTCCATAATAGGATAATATAGGATCTACAATCTTGGTGAACTTCAAACCTGTTCCGGGTGTGTAATCATTCCGGTAAACCTCGATTCCGCAGCTGCAGGTGTCCGACAGTGTAAATAAGTCCATTTTGCCATCGCAATTGTAATCATACGTGAGCATCCATTGGTTAAGCTTTGGAAACTGCGATATATATTGAGGAGCGTAGTGATAATCCACCTTTCCCGAATCACCGTAATTGAGAAAAGGCATGAGGCGGTAATGTCCCGGCAGACCACCCGGTTCAAACATAACTATATCCATGATGCCATCGCCATTCAAATCAATCTGCTCAACCATGGGATAATTTAATCCTCCGGCCCAGGCATTTTTGAGTGGCACTGATTCATCAATCACCTGCACTGTATCACAACGCATAAAAGATAGCTGCGCCGTAGTGCCAAAACAAAGTGCAAACGAGGTAAAAAGGGTAATAAGTCGTTTTTTCATCAGATACTTTATCTGTAATAAGACGCACTAAGGTAAATGATAGTTGCCTTTCTTTTACTTTTGCAGAAATAAGATTTGAGATTTGAGACATGAGATTTGAGTCCCGCACATGCTCATACGCGTCAACCTAATGAGTAGA
>PLYJ01000077.1 GCA_003151745.1 Bacteroidota bacterium | reverse complement strand
AAGGCAATCTGAATTTCCCTGTTCCGCCATTGCATAGAAGTGAATTGAAGATGGTGCACAGGCGCTTAGTGCAGTATCAGCGATTAAGGTGGCAAGGAAGTCCGCAGGAACGGGCAGCAGCATTGAAAAAATTAGAGAAAGAATGGAAGCGACTTCAGCGCAACCATTTGCGAAAGATAAAAGGTGAAACCGGAAAAATTATTCCTATGTCCTTTGGGCCCAAGGATTAGTTTCCATAGAATCGCTGCCGTATTGTTATGGAATAAAACAGATACGGAGTTAGTGTTAAGAGCGTCCTGTTCTCTGAAGCATTAAGTGTAAACAACAGGTCTCAAATTAAAATATATAAGCTATGAATAAGCCTATTATTTCAATTAACCTAAGACCCCTGAATTATGCGGGGCTTGTCAATCTTGCCAATCGTGTGGCTTCCAGTCTTGCCGGTAACCTGAATTTTGCAACTCCGGCAATCAGTGTTCTGGCGCTGCAGGCGGCTGTGACCGATGTTATTAATGCAATAGCAGTGTGGGGGCCGAAAGGCAACCGCGGTTCACACGGAACCTTGATTGACCTGCGTTCAAAAGCGCTCATACTTGCCCAACTGCTTAAAGCAGAAGCACAGTATGTGATGACTACTGCGACGGTAGCTTCCGGAACGGATTTCGTTGCCATGCAGAATATCATCATCTCCAGCGGTTTCAGGCTGGCAAATGTAAAATCGCCGCAAGGCATTTTACAGATGGCGCAGGGTTTTCAACGCTTCGTTTCGCGTCAACTTGATCCTAACCAGGTGAAGCTGAAATGGCGCAAGCCGCTTAACGTTACTTCAAAGAGTAATGTTAAAAGCTACAGGGTGTTAAGAGGAACTACCAATGTTTTCTCCGCTGCAACGGAGATTGGTACTACCACCAAAACCTCGTTCGTTGACACGAATACTACCGCTGCTTCGCAAACATGGAGCTATTGGGTGGTGCCTGTCAACACTGAAGGGGATGGTGTTATTTCAGATGTAGTCACTGTAAGAGTGCCTTCCATCTGATAGCGGTTCACCCCGTTGGACAATTGTCCTACGAGGTAAACCTTAGGTGAACAAACCCCGTTCCGATAGGAATGGGGTTTGTTGTTTTTATAAAACAGGGCAAAAAACAAGCCTGAAATAGCCCTTTTACAGCCGTTTAAGACCCGTTTAAAAAAATATATTTGGAGGGCTTGGTAGTTAAAAAACTTATTTTACCTTTGCGTTCCCAAAAAATTAGGCAGAAACGAGTAATCTACTGATAATTAATCAATTTGCATTCCGCATAGGCGGGAAGGGGATAGTTATCTGAATTAATATTTAAAAAATGGCAAAGCTTAGAGTTAAGTTAGTGAAAAGCGGAATTGACCGTCCTGAACGTCAGAAAAGAACGTTGAAGGCATTGGGTCTGACTAAAATGCAGAAGACAATAGAGATTGAAGCCACTCCGCAAGTAAGGGGAATGGTGAAGAGCATTCAACATCTTTTAACAATAGAAGAAATAGCATAAGTAGAAACTTGAAATTTGAAACTCGAAACTTGCGCGCACCAAATTTCTAGTTTCCAGTTTCCAATATCAAATAAAATGAATTTAAGTACACTTAAGCCGGCAGAAGGGTCAACTAAAAAGAACAAACGTCTTGGACGCGGTACAGGATCAGGTCGTGGCGGTACATCAACAAGAGGTCACAAAGGCGCTCAGTCACGTTCCGGCTATAAAAGCAAAAGAGGTTTTGAAGGCGGACAGATGGCATTACAAAGACGGGTGCCCAAGTTTGGCTTTACAAATCCTTTTCGCAAGGAATTTCACGGCGTTAATCTGGATACGCTCCAGACCTTAGCTGAAAATAAAAAACTTACCTCAATTGATTTTAATGCATTGATCGCAAACGGTATTGCTTCCAAAAATCAGAAGGTGAAAATCCTTGGCAGGGGAGAATTGAAAACTAAAATTGATGTGAAGGTACATGCATTTTCTGCCACTGCGAAAGCAGCTATTGAGGCACAAGGCGGTACTACTGCGGTAATTGAGGGGAATAATAAGTAATAAGTTATTGGCGACTAGCTTAAAATAAATGAAGAACCTAATACAGACAATAAGGAATATTTTCAAGATTGAGGATCTGAGAACGCGCATTTTGAATACGCTGTTCTTCCTGCTTATCTATCGTCTTGGCGCCCACATTGTTTTGCCGGGCGTTGATCCGCAGCAGTTAGCGGCTCTTCGCAACCAGACTTCAGGTGGTGTGCTTGGGTTGCTTGATATGTTTTCGGGTGGCGCTTTTTCTCACTCGTCTATCTTTGCGCTTGGCATTATGCCATATATATCTGCTTCCATTATTATTCAGCTGGTAACTATTGCTGTTCCTTATTTCCAGAAGTTGCAGAAAGAAGGGGAGAGCGGAAGAAAACGTTTGAACCAGATTACACGTTGGCTTACTGTATTGATTTGTGCAGGACAAGCTCCCGGTTATATTGTTAATCTTCGTTCGCAGGCTCCTGCTGCAATCATTTCAGTTACCAATCCTGAAATCGTTTCTCCGTTCCAGTTTTGGTTTACCTCCATTATGATTTTGATCGCAGGCACCATCTTCGTGATGTGGCTTGGTGAAAGAATCACAGACAAAGGTATTGGCAACGGTATTTCTCTCATCATCATGATTGGAATCATTGCACGTTTACCAAGCGCACTTGTTGATGAATTTAATAACCGCATCAATAAAGGTGGTCCGGTTCTTTTCCTTTTGGAAATTGTGGCTCTCGCAGCGGTAATCGGGGGAATTATTTTACTGGTGCAGGGTACCCGAAGAATACCGGTAAACTTTGCGAAGAAAATTGTAGGTAACAAACAATACGGCGGAGTGCGCCAATATATTCCGCTTAAAGTAAATGCAGCCGGTGTAATGCCAATCATCTTTGCTCAAGCGATTATGTTTATTCCAACCACCATTGCTAATTTCTTTCCCGAGTCATCTGCATCGCAGGGAATACTTACAACATTTGGTAATCTTACCTCCTTCTGGTACAATTTCACGTTTGCGTTTCTTATTATAATATTCACTTATTTCTATACAGCTATCGCCGTCAATCCAAACCAGATGGCTGAGGATATGAAACGTAATAACGGTTTTATACCGGGAGTGAAGCCCGGGAAAAGCACTGCAGAATTTATTGATGATGTAATGTCGCGCATTACATTGCCAGGCTCAGTATGCTTGGCAATTGTAGCAATACTACCTGCCTTTGCCATTAAGGCAAACGTAAATAACAACTTCGCTCACTTCTATGGTGGGACGTCTATCCTCATTATGGTAGGTGTAATATTGGATACGCTTCAGCAAATTGAAAGTCATTTGCTCATGCGTCATTACGATGGATTGATGAAGAGCGGAAAGATAAAAGGCAGAAGCAGTCCTGTTGCTACTGCAGTATAAATGAAGTTTAAAGTTTAAAGTTCAAAGTTTAAAGTGCGCACGCACATCAACCTTAAACTTTAAACCTTAGACCTTAAACATATAACGAATGTTATACTATAAGACGCAGGAAGAGATTGAGTTAATTAGAGAAAGTTCTTTACTTGTTGCAAAGACGTTAGCAGAGGTTGCTAAAATTCTTCGTCCCGGAATCACCACGTTGATGATTGATAAGGTGGCAGATGAATTTATCCATGACAATGGGGGAATACCGGCATTCAAAGATTACAATGGGTTTCCCAATGCGCTGTGTATCTCGATGAATGATAATGTAGTACATGGAATACCGGGAAACCAAATGTTGAATGAAGGGGATGTTATCTCTGCTGATTGTGGAGTATTGAAAAATGAGTTTTATGGGGACTCGGCTTATACTTTCAGCATTGGTGAGATAGGTTCAGATGTTCAAAAGCTGCTCAACATAACGAAAGAGTGTCTTTATCTCGGAATTGAAAAGGCGATTGTGGGAACCAGGTTGGGAGATATAAGCGATGCTATACAACAGCATGCTGAGCAAAATGGATTTTCAGTGGTGCGTGAGTTGGTAGGGCATGGAATAGGAAGGCACTTGCACGAGAAACCGGAAGTTCCTAACTATGGAAGAAGGGGATCGGGAATGATTTTAAGAGAAGGATTAACAATTGCGATTGAGCCAATGATCAATATGGGAACTAAAGCTGTGATACAGGAGAGAGACGGATGGACGGTGCGCACTGCAGATGGAAAACCTTCAGCTCACTTCGAACATACAGTGGCTATTGGTAAAACAAAAGCAGATATATTATCAGCGTTCGATGTCATTGAAACTGCAGTTAAGGAGAATAGTAATTTAATTTTAGTGAATTAATATAAGGTGGCAAAACAAGCCAATATAGAGCAGGACGGAACAATCAAAGAAGCATTATCAAATGCGATGTTTCGTGTTGAATTGGAAAACGGGCATGAGATAATTGCTCACATCAGCGGGAAGATGAGGATGAATTACATCAAGATACTTCCCGGTGATAAGGTAAAGGTGGAAATGTCACCTTATGATTTAACAAAAGGAAGAATAACATATAGATATAAGTAAATATTCGGAAAAATGAAAGTAAAGCCATCTATAAAAAAGCGTAGTGTCGATTGCATTATTGTTCGCCGGAAAGGCAGACTGTATGTAATCAACAAAAAGAACCCGCGTTTTAAGCAACGTCAGGGATAAGAAATTGCTGATTGCGGATTTTTGATTTCGAATTGAATTAAATCCAAAATCACCAATCCGAAATCCGAAATTGAAAATTAGAATATAACAAATCTAAAGTTTAAAAAAATGGCTCGTATATCCGGTGTAGATTTACCAAGACACAAAAGAGGAGAAATAGGATTGACCTATATCTTCGGTATTGGTCGCGCCACGGCGCAACGCATTCTTAGTGATGCAGGTATTGATTTCAATAAAAAAGTAGAAGAGTGGAACGATGACGATTTAAATAAAATTCGTACCGCAGTGACTGAAATGAAGGTGGAGGGTGCACTTCGCTCCGAAGTACAGCTTAATATCAAACGACTGGTTGATATTAACTGTTACAGGGGGATGCGTCACCGTGCAGGCTTGCCTGTTCGTGGTCAACGCACCAAAACAAATTGCCGCACTCGTAAAGGGAAACGTAAAACTGTTGCCAACAAGAAGAAGGCAACTAAAATGTAATTAATATATATAATGGCTGAACAAAAAGGCGAAGCTACCGCGGGGAAACCCATCAAAGCGCGAAAAAAAGTTGTAAAAGTAGAAGCAACAGGGAAGGCATTCATCAGTGCTACCTTTAATAACATCATCATCTCGTTGTGCAACGAAGGCGGACAGGTTATTGCCTGGAGCTCTGCAGGAAAGATGGGATTTAAAGGTTCCAAGAAAAACACTCCTTATGCTGCCCAGATGGCAGCAGGTGATTGTGCAAAGGTTGCACATGATCTGGGACTGAGGAGAGTGAAAGTATTCGTGAGCGGCCCTGGCGCAGGCAGAGAGTCAGCTATCAGAACGCTTCACAGTGCAGGGATCGAAGTAAGTGAAATTATGGACAGAACGCCAATGCCACACAATGGCTGCCGTCCTCCGGGAAAAAGAAGAGTGTAATTGAAATTATAGATTATAGATTTAAAATTATAAATTTAAGGAAATAAAACTATAATAGACATCTTTCCTAAATAANNAATTTAATTAGGAAAGATGTCTAATCTAAAATTTAAACAATGGCAAGATATACAGGACCAAAGTCCAAAATAGCAAGAAAGTTTCGTGAGGCAATTTACGGGCCCGACAAAGTGTTGGATAGAAAAGCACATCCTCCCGGACAACACGGACTTTCAAAAAAGAGATCCAAGCAATCGGAGTATTCAGTTCAGTTGAAGGAGAAACAAAAGGTGAAGTACACCTATGGTATTCTCGAAAGACAGTTTGCGAAGATATTCGATCGTGCTTCCCGCATGCAGGGAATAACCGGTGAGAATCTTCTTAAGCTTGTTGAAGCCAGGTTGGACAATGTAGTTTACCGTATGGGAATAGCTTCTACACGCGATGCAGCCCGTCAGTTGGTTGGTCATCGTCATATATCAGTGAATGGAAAAGTGGTGAACATCGCATCTTACACCGTAAAACCGGGAGATGTAGTAGGTGTTCGTGAGCGTTCCAAATCACTGGAAGTTATCACAGGATCCCTGATGGGTAAGGTAGTACATCTTAACTGGTTAGATTTTGATAAAGCTACCATGAGTGGCAAGATAATCAGCATGCCATCGCGCGATCAAATTCACGAAAACATCAAGGAACAGCTTATCGTCGAATTGTATTCAAAATAAAAATGTTGACAGTTTACTGTTTACGGTTTACTGTTCAGCTATAATCATCAATCTGTGCATAACCGTAAACTGTAAACTGTCAACCGTAAACAATAATTAAATCAATATAAATTAACTTTAAACCTTATATACAATGGCAATATTAGCATTTCAGAAACCGGATAAAGTGATCATGATTAGTTCAGACGAAAGACATGGTCTGTTTGAATTTCGTCCTCTTGAGCCGGGCTATGGAATTACAGTAGGCAACGCTCTTCGCAGAATACTTTTGTCTTCTCTTGAAGGTTTTGCAATTACTTCAATTAAAATATCAGGTGTGGATCATGAGTTCTCCACTATCAAAGGTGTTGTGGAAGACGTAACGGAGATCATCCTGAATCTTAAGCAAGTTCGTTTCAAGCAACAGATTAAAAAAGAGGATACTGAAAAACTGACAGTAAATGTTTCCGGCAAAAGTCAATTTACTGCAGGCGATATCAGCAAGTTCACAACTGCTTTCCAGGTGCTTAATCCGGAGCTTGTCATTTGCAACATGGAGTCGAATGTGAAGGTAACCATAGATCTCGTTATTGATAAAGGACGTGGTTATGTTCCTGCTGAAGAAAACAAAGGAAATACCAATGTAATTGGTATCGTACCTATTGATGCCATCTTCACTCCGATTCGTAATGTAAAATATCACGTTGAGAACTATCGTGTGGAGCAAAAAACTGATTATGAAAAATTGGTAATTGACATTACTACGGACGGTTCAGTTCATCCAAAAGAAGCATTGAAAGAAGCGGCTGAAATTCTTATTCACCACTTCATGCTATTCAGTGATGAAAAAATTACACTTGAATCGAAACCAAAGACACCGACTGAAGAATTGGATGAGAATACCATGCACATGCGTCAGCTTCTCAATACGAAGCTCGTGGATATGGATCTTTCCGTTCGCGCATTGAACTGCCTCAAAGCAGCAGATGTTGAAACAATCGGTGAGTTGGTTTCTTTTGCAAAGGCTGATCTTCTCAAATTCAGAAACTTCGGCAAGAAATCTTTAACTGAATTAGAAGAGCTTGTTCGCGCAAAGAATCTTCATTTCGGAATGAATATTTCAAAATATAATATTGATAAAAGATAAAAACAGACATTAGATGTGAGATATGAGAAGTGAGACAAAAGTCTTAAGTCTCAAATCTCAAATCTCAAATCTCGAATTAAATGAGACACGGTAAGAAAGTAAATCACTTAGGAAGACAAGCTAGTCATCGTTCGGCAATGTTGTCGAACATGGCTACATCGCTTATTCTTCACAAACGAATCAATACTACTGTTGCCAAGGCAAAGGCGCTTCGTGTATTTGTAGAGCCATTGATTACGCGCGCTAAAACAGACAGCACACATTCCCGCAGAATGGTTTTCTCTTATCTGCAGGATAAGAACGCCATCACTGAATTATTCAGAGACGTTGCAGTAAAAGTTGCTGATCGTCCGGGTGGTTATACACGTATTCTTAAAACAGGTAATCGTTTGGGTGACAATGCAGAAATGTGCATGATGGAATTGGTGGATTATAACGAAAATCTTTTAGGCGGAAAAGAAGCGAAGAAGGTAAAAACAACACGCAGAAGAGGAGGCAAGAGGAAGGGTACGGCTGAAACACCTGCTGCGCATGTTGCAGAATCAATGGAAGAAGTGTCTGCATCTGAAGAAAAAGTAAAAAAGCCAAGAGCTTCAAAGAAAAAAAATGAAGAATCAGCAGAAGAAGATAAAGGTGAATAAACGCCATTAAACCATTAGCGAAAGGATAAAACATTTTTGTTTTATCCTTTTTTTGAAAAAAAAAGAGTCAAACGTATATGACTGAACGATTGCTTCCTATACCATAGGTCTTGCTTCGGTATTGGAATCAGAAAAGGTCAAACAGGATATAGTGGACTTTGAACACGACCTCTGGGAATATTGACCCAAAAGCCTTCACGTAGAGCAAACTAAATGACCGGCCTCTTAATCAATATGCTTTTTCAAATCGTTATAATCCCTCAATAATTCAACGTTATCAGGCATTACGAATTCATCGGCAAGCACGCGATAGCCTGTGAGAAGAATTTTTTTAGATGGAAAAGTATCTGAGAGTTGCTTTATATATTCTGAAACCTTTTCCGGTGTTGTCGGATAAGTGGTGAATATAGAAAGAAGCATGTCTGGATTGATCTTGTCGTTAACTTCCGACACATCTTCAAGAGGAACATTCATGCCAAGGTAAGTGACGTGATGATGGCGCACACGAGCCATATAATTAGTAAGCAATAAGCCAATATCATTCATTTCTGAATCAGGAAGAAATAATAATAATGTCTTCCTTTCCTGCTTAACATCAGGCTTAATGGCGTTCGTAGCAGCCATGATCTTTTGCCTGATGATGTGCATGACATAATGCTCATGCGATGGACGGATTGAATTGGTTACCCAAAGCACTCCCACTTTTTTCAGGAAAGGAACCACTATTTTAATCATAGCATCCTCAAAACCTGCAAGTGTAAAAGTAGCTTCCAGTGTATTCTCAAATTTTTGCTCATCCATTTCCATCATTGCCACAATAAGCTCATTCATTAAATGAACACTGGCACCCTTAACCGGAATGAGATCAATAACATTTTTATGAATCTCATCAGAACTCATTCTTGAAATCTTCGAGATTCTGTATTTGTTCTTGCACAATAACGCCACGTTAAGCATGAGCTTAAGATCATTGCTATCGTAATAACGGATATTGGTTGGGGTGCGTTTCGGCTTAATTAATTTATAGCGCTGCTCCCACACACGCAGTGTATGCGCCTTTATACCTGAAAGTTCAGCAAGGTCTCTGATTTGATAGCGGCCTGACTTTTCAAAATTTTGTAATTCAAATACGTCTGTAGTCATTGGGAATTATTAATTGCCTGCGAATTAATAAAATTTTTTAACATAAAAAAAATATTTCCACCAGTTAGTCCGTAAACTTTTCAACACTGTCCCTTTGCGAGAGTGTGCTAAGAAGAAAAACCCAATCCGCTTTGGTAGTGTAAAGTTAACAAATTAACGGGCACCGTGTTTATTCACGAGCACAACCGGGATATGGAAAGTTACTCGAATAACCTCGAAGCGCTTGCCGGTACTACTTTACCAAGGTGTTTGTAGGCAAGTTCTGTGGCTTCACGGCCTCTTGGGGTGCGCTTCAGGTAACCTTCCTGGATTAAAAAGGGCTCATACACTTCTTCAATCGTGCCGCCTTCTTCACCCACAGCAGTTGCAATAGTAGAAATGCCAACAGGTCCTCCTTTAAACTTTTCGATAATGCAGGAAAGAATGCGGTTATCCATTTCATCTAAGCCATATTCATCCACATGAAGTGCTGCAAGGGCTACGTGCGAGATTTCAAGATCAATGCTTCCCGTTCCGCGAATCTGTGCAAAGTCGCGCACTCTCCGTAATAACGCATTGGCAATGCGAGGCGTACCGCGGCTTCTGCGGGCAATTTCAAAAGCTGCTTCCTCCGTGATGCTGATGCGAAGAATTTCAGCCGAGCGATGCACTATCTTTTTAAGCAGCTTTGAATCATAATATTCAAGACGCGAAGTGATGCCGAACCGTGCCCGTAAGGGCGAGGTAAGCAGCCCTGAGCGTGTTGTAGCCCCAATGAGTGTAAAAGGGTTTATTTTTATTTGAACACTACGCGCATTGGGACCCGTTTCAATCATGATGTCAATACGGTAATCTTCCATCGCACTATATAGATATTCTTCCACTACAGGGCTAAGGCGATGTATTTCGTCAATGAAAAGCACATCGTTTGCCTCGAGATTAGTGAGCAGTCCGGCAAGATCACCTGGCTTGTCGAGTATAGGGCCTGATGTGGTTTTAATGCTTACACCAAGTTCATTGCTGATAATGTATGCAAGTGTTGTTTTACCAAGACCCGGAGGGCCATGCAACAAAATGTGATCTAACGATTCTCCGCGTTGTTTTGCTGCCTGCACAAAAACTTTTAAGTTATCCACCACACTAAACTGCCCGGTGAAGTCACCGAAAGCAGAAGGGCGTAAAACTTTTTCTACTTCCTTTTCAGCAGCAGAAAAATCTTCACCGGTTGGATCAATGTTGGAATTCATCAAAGGCAAAAATAGATAATAATGGCATCGGAATAATGCTATGAGTGAAACATTATAAACCTTACTGTTGAGGAAATAAGGTATAGGGCATAAGGAATAAGCGCAGAAGAAGAAAATAGATTTCCCTATTCCCCTTACCCTCTGTTCCTTATTCCATATTAACCTTAGTTTCCTTTTTCTTCCCGAAGATGCCGTGAGGAAATACAGCATCATAAATAGGATCGAGAAAAAGTTTAACACCGAAGGAATAGGTGAAGGAGTCAAGATCTCGTCGGATCGGAGCGGGAGAGAAAAGCGTGAAACGATAGCCCAGGCTGCCGCCAAACCCTATCCAAGTAAAGATGTTATAGGATGCAGTAAGCTGTGGCTGGTAAGTAAGGATGGTGTGTTCGTTAATGGTCATTAATTTTTTATCCGGTTCACTTATATATTGGTAATAGGCATTCCCGATACCCAGCTTGAAAGGTATGACAGAAAATATCCACGGATAATCTCTCGAAAACACATATTCTGCGGATAAGACGAATAAGCCCATGTTTAATTTTGCAGTGACCGGTTCATTATTGATAATCTGTGGGGTGATTACTTCGGTGTTAAGTACGCTTATTCCGGCGCTGAAATAAACCCTCCTGTGGTAGGATATTCCAAACAACAGATCCGTGAAAATTGCCGGCTGCCCGCTTACGATGGAATTATAGGAACCAATATCAATAAAAAATTTCGGCTTGTGATGAAAACTCGCTGTGGCAGTGTCCAGAAATGCGAATTGGGCTTTACTATGAAAGGGCAGTAGCAAAGATGACAAGGCAATTAATAAAACCAATACAATATGCCTATAGATACACATTCCTCTTATAAAATTTGCCGCGAAAGTAATAAGAATTCACTGTAAAGACGTAAGATTTTGCGTCTCTACAATAGACAGTAATATTCAACTATATTTGCATCCCTTTTCACATTATATTAATTACTATAAAACCTTATTTTATGGAACAAACATTAGATTTTATAAAGACCAACGAGAAACGCTTTCTCGATGAACTATTCGACCTTCTTCGCATTCCCTCCGTTAGTGCGGATGGTAAATATAAAAACGACGTTGCCCGCGCATGTCAGTTTGTTGCTGATAAGCTGAAAGCAGCCGGAGCAGATAACGTAGAGATTTGCCCTACCAAAGGTCATCCTATTGTTTATGGTGAGAAACTCATCAATCCTGCTTTGCCAACTGTCATTGTTTACGGTCATTACGATGTGCAGCCTGCCGATCCTGAAAACCTATGGACCACTCCTCCGTTCGAGCCGCAGATACGCGATGGAAAAATATATGCACGCGGATCCTGCGACGACAAGGGGCAAGTATATATGCACATCAAGGCATTTGAAAGCATGATGAAAACTAACACCCTTGCCTGCAACGTGCGCTTCATGATTGAAGGCGAAGAGGAAGTAGGTTCAGACAACCTCGGTACCTTCGTAAAAGAAAATAAGGACCGTTTAAAGGGAGATGTCATTCTTATTTCTGACACCAGCATGGTGGCTAATGATACTCCTTCTATTGAAGTGGGCTTGCGCGGCTTAAGCTATGTGCAGGTAGAAGTAACCGGCCCGAATCATGATCTCCATAGCGGTGTTTACGGCGGCGCAGTGGGCAACCCCATTCAGATTCTTTGCGAGATGATTGCTTCCATGAAGGACAAAAACAATCACATCACCATTCCCGGATTTTATGACGATGTTCTTGAACTAACAAAAGAAGAACGCACCGAATTGAACAAAACACCATTCAGCGAAGCAGATTACAAAAAAGAACTGGGTGTTGATGAATTAGTCGGCGAAACAGGCTACACAGCCCTTGAGCGTACCGGCATCCGCCCTACTTTCGAACTGAACGGCATCTGGGGCGGCTACACAGGTGAAGGATCAAAGACTGTACTCCCTTCAAAAGCATTTGCCAAGATCAGCATGCGCTTAGTGCCTAACCAAAAGTCTGATAAGGCAACAGAGCTATTCACCAAACATTTTAAAAGCATTGCGCCGAAAACTGTAAAGGTGAAAGTAACTCCTTTTCATGGCGGCGAGCCTGTTGTAACTCCAACCGATTCCGTTGCTTTCAAAGCGGCAAGCATGGCCATAGAAAAAACTTTCGGCAAGAAGCCAATACCTACACGGGGTGGCGGCAGCATTCCCATTGTTGCATTGTTTGAACAGGAACTCGGGCTCAAGTCCGTGCTCATGGGCTTTGGGCTGGACAGCGATCTCATTCACTCACCCAATGAACACTACGGCGTTTTCAATTTCATGAAAGGGATTGAAACCATTCCTCTTTTTTTTAAATACTTTGCTGAACTGAGCAAGAGATAATTTACGTTTAAAAGAAATATTTTTTTTTAAGGATTCAGTTAGTTAATCAAATTGACTTTATACCTCCATATATAAATCTTATTTCAGCTCACCAAAAGATTGCAACCCCTGATGTCGCTGTTGTCAAACCTTCCGAGTACTTCAAAGCTACCATCTTTATAAACTTTTCCTAAATCCTGCGTGGCGATGAAGCTGCAGGAATGAATGTTTGCCAAATCAATAATATTTACCCCCCCTGTTTGATTTTCTCCAAGCATTTTTGCAGGATCATTCGTGTCTCTTATCAAAACCTTCATCCAGGGAGGCGTATAGAAGATGCCATTGCCTTTGGAATACGCCTGCGAAAGCATTTCTGTCATCCCATATTCTGAATGGATGTGACTTACTCCGAAACCTTCGCAAAGATTTTTATGCAATTCATCTCTTACCATTTCTTTTCTTTTCCCTTTCATGCCGCCTGTTTCCATAACAATCAATTCAGGAAAGTTTATTTTGTATTCCTCTGTAAAGTCAAGCAGGGCGTATGTTACACCTATTAATAAGGTTTTGCTTTTGCCTTCTTCTTTTTGCTGAATAAGTATTTTATGAAGGTTGTGAAGATGATGTAAATGAAAACCACTTTGTTTATTGTTGCTTTCTGCAATTAAATCCTGCACCATATAAATAAGTGAAGAGCCTTCGCGTTCAAGATAGGAGGGAAGCAGGGCAAGGATGCAGTAATCTTTTATATCACCGTAAAAAATTTCAAAGCCTTTCTGAAAACTTTCTTCATAGATGGAAGGATCGGAAACAAAGTGCCTGCTTTGCTTTGCGCCCGTGGTGCCGCTGCTGCTAAAAGTGATCTCTGCTTTTTCATTTCCTGTCAGCACTTCAAAATATTTAAAGAATTCAACGGGCAAAAAGGGAATTTCTGACAGAGACGAAACTTTTTCAGCATCAATCTTTAACTGTTCTATATATTTTCTGTAAACTTTATTTTCTTTTGACTGGTAATGAAAAATTTCCAAAGCAATTTTTTCAAATTCTTCGTGCAAATTTATTATAAAGATTTTATTTTTTATTTCAGAAAGAGACATTTTAAAAAAAACGTAAGTCATTGCATAATAACAAACAAATAAATTTCTTACAAACATCATCTTTTCTAAATTTAAAACCTTAAAATTATTTTTTTAACCTTAGTAGAAAATTACAAGCTATACCCGCTGCAAACCTTATCAACCTTATTCAACAATAGGGTAAGAAGGTTTTTTAAATGCAGTTATTTTTTTTACTAAGGTTGATTGTAGCTCAATTAAACAAGCAGTTGGCGAATTTACGAATACAACCTTTATTGGTAAATTCGCCCGGTACGCAGACGCAGAATATCATGGAAGGCTTAGTAGTTAAGGCAACAGGAAGTTTCTATCATGTTAAATATGATGATGGAAAGATTATTCCATGCAAGGTACGTGGAAACATGCGCTTGCAGGGCTTTGAAGCTACAAGTCCGCTCACTGTGGGCGATCATGTGGAGATTGAATTGATAAAGGGAGATGATTTTGGTATGATTGTGAGCATTGCAGCACGAAAGAATTACATCATAAGGAAATCAGTTAAGCTTTCAAAACAAATACAGGTCATTGCTGCAAACATTGACAGGGCATGGGTTATAGCCACACCTGTTTTGCCAAAAACTTCGCTTGGTTTTATTGACAGGTTTCTGGCAACAGCTGAAGCATATAATATTCCCGGAGGAATTGTGTTCAATAAAAAAGATTTGTATGATGATGATTTGCTGCATTACATATATGAATTGGAAAAGATGTATGAAAGCGTCGGATATAAATGCAAAATAATTTCATCACTCAATGAAGAGGATATAAAGATGCTGAGGCTGGAGATGAAAGACAAGGTAAATCTTTTTTCAGGACACTCCGGCGTTGGAAAGACTACCTTAATCAATGCGCTTATTCCCGGTCTTGGATTAAAGACATCTCCTATTTCTGCGCAGCACAGCAAAGGCAGGCACACTACTACCTTTGCCGAGATGCATGAGCTTCCCGGAGGCGGATATATAATAGATACGCCCGGCATCCGCGAGTTTGGCACGATTGACTTCGACAAATATGAAGTTTCTCATTTCTTTCCTGAAATTTTTAAGACAGGAAGGAACTGCCGGTACAACAATTGCTTTCATACCGGCGAAATAAATTGTGCCGTGAAGGATGCCGTGCGAAAAGGTGACATAGCCATGTCGAGATATGAAAGTTACCTGAGCATTTTAGGTAATGAAGATATTTTCAGATGAGGTTTTATTGCATCAGGCATGACAATATGTCTTGATATAATATATATTCAGTATATATCTCCTGACATTATGTCTAAAACACCTCCTTTTATGAAAAAAGAACCTTCTTTTCCTAAAAAAAGAACTCCTTTTATGAGAAAAGAACCTCCTTTTTCGGGAAAAACACATCCTTTGATGGAGAAAGAACCTCCTTTTCCGAAAAAAACACCTTCTTTTATGGAAAAAGAACCTTCTTTTCCTTAAAAAACACCTAACTTTTCGGAAAAAACACCTCCTTTGATGGAGAAAGAACCTCCATTTCCGAAAAAAACACCTTCTTTTCCTTAAAAAACACCTAACTTTTCGGAAAAAACACCTCCTTTGATGGAGAAAGAACCTCCTTTTCCTAAAAAGGGAACTCCTTTTATGAAAAAAGAACCTTCTTTTCCTAAAAAAAGAACTCCTTTTATGAAAAAGGTGCCTGACTTTTTTAAAAAAAGACCTGACTTTTCAATTAAAAGACCTTCTTTTATATAAAAAGGAATTTCTTTTATTTTAAAAGGGATGACTTCTTTTTAAAAAGGTATAGATTTCTTTTTAAAACCAGCAGCTTAATTAATAAAACTAATAGTTTGCAAGAGGATGAGGAGAGGAAACCCCGCTATTTATTATTCTTTACAAAACATTGACGGGATAAAAAAAATTTAAAGGCTTTAATTCTTAATAAATTTTTCTTGTTGCAGATGCTTGTCTGAAATTAACTGAATGGTATATACACCTTCAGCAAGTGAACTTACATCAACCGAAACAAAATTGCCATCACTAAAAATAATTGAAGCGGGAGCTATTGCTTCGCTGCCTTTCATGTCAAAAATATGTAAGGTGAAAGTGGAATGATCTGCCTGTGAAGTTGAGAAGTATATTTTATCAGATGCAGGATTAGGAAAGATAGTAACCTCTCCTGAATTGTTCTTATTGAAATCAACTGCTTCCAACTGACTATAGGTAAACTTTCCGTCATAATCAGTTTGCTTTAACCGGTAATACGATACACCGGGATAAGGCGATGGATCAACAAGGCTGTAGTTTCTTAAATCGGTGCTGTTGCCGGCGCCATTTATCTTCCCGACCGTTGAAAAGTTCGATTCATCGGCTGCTTTCTCTACCGTAAAATAATTGTTGTTGATTTCTGACGCTGTTGACCAATTTAGCAGGACATCATGATCTTCTACTATCGCAGTGAACGAAAGAAGGCTGATTGGAAGGAGAATGGAGGAGTCAATGCCTATTTCAAAATCACTGAACGGAGTGCCAAAAGAAGTTAGAACACTTGCCTGCGTGCTTGACGGGGACCGCGCACCTGCAATAATAAAAGACCATGCTAATAAAGCAGGATCATAAGCCCGTACAACATAATTCACCCAGTTACCCGGATTGCCTACAATATCAGAAGCAGCAAAATTAAAGTTTGCATCATAGCTGGTAAGAATTACTCCGTTATTGGTCATTCTCCAATAGCGCAATACATGTTGGGTTTGATCTATGCCTGAAGGATAACCGGGCCCCGGATCATTCGAACTATTCGTCGGTAAAGTATACGCGGTGATGCTTGATGCCGATGCGCCAACCAGGTTAAGATTTATCGGAGCATATATAGCAGGATCGCCGATGTCAAAATTTGTTAAACCGCTTCCTGGAATGGGCATTTGCAGATTACCATTTACCCAGCCGGTGCCTTGTGCTGCGCCTGCCACACTACCTGTGGCAGAAATAATGACGGTATGATTATTTGTTGCAGCATTGATATTACCATTTGAAAATGTCAATACTCCGTTTACCGTAATATCTGATAATAGGGTAACGTTATTATTAACGGCAACGCTGTTATTAATAGTTAAAGCAGGGAATGGGAAATTAACGCTTGTAGTAATATTTTGCACTGCTGAACCAAATAAAGTAATCGTATCGGCACCTGCATAGGATGCAGTACCTGCCCCTGTTAAGTCGCCTGCAACCGGTAATACAATAGAATTGTTAAGAGCCAGCGTACTTGGAGTGTTAACAGTCAGGTTATTGACCGTATCCATAGCGGTTGAAGTGACTGTATTTGCAGTAACTCCATCACCAACTGTTAAACTTAGCAAAGATCCCACCGTGTGGCTAAAGTAACCACCTGCTCCGCTTCCGGAAGGAATATTTACTGAACTGTTTAACTGGAGGGTGCCAGGCCCGTAAATTACTCCATCATTGCTAAATGCTCCTGAGTTGGCAAGAGTCAGATTATTAAGGATAGTTAGTGAACCTGTTGCAGCTATGGAAGACGCAGAAGATAGCGTTAACGTGTTTACGCCTGTAGGTGTCAACGTTATTGCAGCGCCAGCCTGCACTATAATCTCACCAATGGTTTGCGTAGGAACATTAATAACCGTAGGAAAAGTGCTTGGGAAAACGAGAGTATCACTGGTAGTTAAAGTTCCTCTCGCCGGATTCCAGTTGCCGGGAACCTGAAAATCTGTCGTGGTGCCGTTCCAGGTATAGGTAGCTTGCGCATTCACATTCCCTGCGATAGTAATTAAAAACAGGAAAGCAAAAACTATCTTTAAGGCACGCTTGCTATATGCACTTAAAATATCAGTTATATTCCGAAGTCTTGGGTTCTGAATGTTTTTCTGTGTCGCACAAATAAGGTAAGAATTTATTTTCATTTTATTTAGCTTTGGCAGACTATGGTTACAAAATAAGAAAACAACAAATAATAAAATTGAAATATTACATTATTTCCGATTGTATATAGATATTAATTATTTAATACAATCTTAATCTTTAATAATTTCAAACTCTCTATTTATTTGCCTTTCAAATTAATCTTCAAAATTAAACATATTTTAACCGTCAGGCAAGCGATGTTACATATTTATTTTTCAACAATAGTTGTTGAATTTTTGATGAAAAAAGGGACAAAAGCGAGTAATATTATTCCTTAGCAAACCGGAGCACGCAGTTGCTTTTTTCATTCGCCAGGTGAATAAAGTAAATTCAGGATGCAAGATTTGCAATGTTGATAATGTTCTTTCCACCAGGCGTAATTGTTTCCTCACGCAACTTTTGCCCAAGCGCATTGAAAATGGTAAAGAGCAGGTTTCCGATTCCGCGATTTTTGTTTTCTGTTAAAATCAGTTGATCGGTGGCAGGATTTGGGCTGAGGGTAAATGCTATACCGTAATCTGCAAACGATTGCAAGCCGACCACATTAATGCCCACAGCAATGCTGCAACCATTGGTATCAACCACCTTCATATTATAATTTCCTGTTTGGGCAGGAAAGAACACAGTATCTGTAGCGCCGGGAATGGGCGTGTTATTAAAATACCATTGGTAAGATATATATGCCGGGTTGGTGGAACAATAAAGAGTGTCATGCGCCTGGGTTATGGTAGGCGTGGCAGGAGCCTGGTACACCGTTATATATTTAGATCGCGTAAGCGTGTCAGAACTATTACAGTTGGATGCAATGAGCGTCACGTCATATATGCCACTAATGTAATAACAAATGCTCGGGGGCTTTGACCTGTGCCGGATGAAGGCGTGCCTCCGGGGAAACTCCATTGCCATGAAGATGTATTTTTACTGCTATCGGTAAAAGTACTGCAATCACCATTACAGAAAGCTGAATCGCTTGTAGAGAAAAATGCAACTGCTGAAGCAGATCCGCAGGCGGAGCAGCAGGGATCAATGGTGTATTTCCAAAGATCGTTGTAAGTTATAAAAAAGTTAGTCACTTTCCCTGTTCCTCCAAATAAATAAAGATGCCCTTTCTTATCTGTCCATGTGACAGAGCCTCCTCTGCCGCTTGGCGTATTCGTTGGACTATAAACGCCTAAAAAGCCCCAATTACCCGCAGAATTTGCTGTTGTATCTCCGCTCATCCATGTCCATTGATTTGTGACTACACAATACATCCACAAATCGTTCATTGGATTATGACCGAAGGCATCTAAATCACCTCCGAACATCCAAAAATTTCCATTAACGTCCGTTCACGCAGCACGATTTTCAAAACGCTCACCGGGTTTATCAGCTTGTGAAGCAACGCATTTTGAGCCATAAATGCCTTGTATGTTAAGTGTGCTGTCCCCGCTCATCCAGGTCCAGCGACCAGTGGCAATATTATATCGCCATAAATCATCATAAACATTGTAATTGAAACCATTTGACCCTCCATAAAACCAAAGGTTTCCATTATTATCCTTCCATCTGCAATGAGCATCATGATAAGATGGCACATTGGCGCTGTCTTCAACACCTTTAGTGCCATATATCCCAATTTGATTGCCAAGGCTTGATCCATTCATCCACGTCCAGCTGTTGGTTGCAATGTTATATCGCCACAGATCATTATAACCGGCATAGCCGAGGCCTCCGAAAAGCCAAAGATCACCTGCATTATCAGTCCATGCTGTGCTGCATTCTTCCCTGCAGGGCGGGTAATTGGCAGTATCCGGCACTCCTCTTAAACCATAATTGCCCGGCGCATTTCCGGTGTTAGGCCCGTTGATCCATGTCCATTCGTTAGAAACTAAATCATATTTCCATAAATCGCTCAAGAATTTACTTCCGTCATTTCCTCCGAACATCCAAAGGTTCCCGTTTAGATCAGTCCATGATGCGCTCGCATACCCCCTTGCAGAAGGGTTGTTAGCAGCAGAAGGGATGCCTTTGATTCCGTAATTTCCGGGACTATTCAATGTATTTGTTCCTGCAACCCATGTCCATTGATTAGCAATTGGATCATACTTCCACAAATTATCATGAACAAAGCCAACTTGGGAGATGCCGCCAAACATCCAGAAGTTTCCATTGAGGTCTGTCCACTCACAGGGTTCATATAAAGCAGGAGGTTCATTGGTTGGATTTGACACACCTTTTATACCCGCATTCCCGTTGCTATAAGGGGAAGCGCTTCCATGCAGCCATACCCACTCTCCAGCCTGTGCATTACAGAAACTAAAAGCGAAGGCCTGAGAACAAAAAATAATTAAGAAAAATAACCTTTTCATGATTAATTGAATTAAATAAAAGTATTAGAAGCCGATTAAACTAATGTCAAATTTTTTACAGATGCGGAACCGATTGACTGCGTTTAACTCATAGAATAATCCTGAATTAATGCAGTTTTTCAATAAATCTTCTAAAGTTAAATGCATCGTTATTAAATTGTCATCACACACTGTTAATTTGTCATGTCATTCCATCAGTTTGTCATCACACGTTAATGATTTGTCATTACATTCCGGCAATTTGTCATCACATTTTACTGGTTTGTGATCACAAAATGATAATTTGTCATCTCATGTCGTTAATTTGTAATTACAGTTTATCAATTTGTCATCACATTTTAATAGCGTGTCATCACATTTGAACAATTTGTGATGTCATGATGATGATTTGTTACGTAATGCCGTTAGTTTGTCATCACACATTGTTAATGATACATAACAATTTAGTAGTATGTCGTAACATGTTTGAGGAGTAAGAATCGTAAGCCCCGCTTCCATCAAATTATTCCTTAATAAATTTTGACACCCCTATGTTTTTCCCTTCCTGCTTGATACTCCCAATACTTATACTACAGACCGTCCATGGGCTTTCGAATTGCCATCCCGAGAAAACCGTTTGTTTGAAGATGCTGCGAACCACCACTTGCTCCATATTGCGATGAGAAAGTCCCATGGTGATAATAAACGCTGTCAATCTGAGCAACAGAAGAAAAAGCAGAGAACAGAACAAATGCCGAAATAACAGATATGCTTTTAATGTAGAATAAATTCATTATTGTTTTACTTTTAAAAGATTAACATTCAAGATGTAAAGCTACAACAAAAAACACCATTATTTTTCAAAACTAATGAGGGAGATTAGCTGCATCCTTCTCCCTTTCACTTGTTTTACACCATATTTGATTGCCTGATTCAATCAAATTTACTACTTTTATCGGAATAATTTATGAACATCAGCGTTGTGTATAAATAAAAATATTAAATGACATTGATCATGTTTGCACGAAAGCAAAGTGATGTTCTTACATGCATAAAATTAAATCTATGAAAGCAGCAAAGAGAATAGTAAAGAATAAAATATCATCTGAAGCAAAAAGCGGCGGACTCAGGTTCACACGGTATTTTACCGAAGATACCGTAAGCCCTTTCGACCAGTTTACTTATGAGAAGCGGTCAAGCGTTATACGCAATCCGCAAGGCGATGCTGTGTTTGAAATGCACGATGTGGAAGTGCCGCAAAGCTGGTCGCAGGTAGCAACGGATATTCTCGCTCAAAAATATTTCCGCAGAACAGGCGTTCCGCAGGCTGACGGAACTGAGGGCGGAGAACGTTCCATAAAACAGGTTGCGCACAGAATGGCAGAGTGCTGGATGGAATGGGGAAAGAAGTACAACTACTTTACAACGGACAAAGACGCACAGGTTTTTTACGATGAGATTGTATTCATGATCATCGGGCAACATGCTGCACCGAATTCTCCGCAATGGTTTAACACAGGCTTATACAGCGCGTATGGCATTAAAGGCGAAGGGCAAGGCCATTGGTATGTAGATCCATTAACAGGAAAGCCTCACGAGTCAAAATCAGCTTACGAACATCCGCAGCCCCATGCCTGCTTTATACTTTCTGTTAGCGATGACCTCGTGAATCCCGGCGGCATCATGGATTTGTGGACGCGCGAAGCACGCATCTTTAAATATGGCTCAGGTGTAGGAACAAACTTTTCTGCTATCAGGGGAGAGAATGAAAAATTATCAGGCGGAGGCCATTCATCAGGCCTGATGTCATTTCTTAAAATAGGCGACCGCGCTGCAGGCGCCATCAAATCAGGCGGTACAACACGGAGGGCTGCGAAGATGGTTTGCCTCGATCTCGATCATCCGGAGATAGAAGCATTCATTAAATGGAAATCAGAAGAAGAAGACAAAGCTGCTGCATTGATTGCAGCGGGATACGCTTCCGACTATGAAGGAGAAGCCTACAAAACAGTATCAGGGCAAAACTCCAACAACTCCGTCCGCATTCCGAATTCCTTTTTTAAATCATTAAAGGAAAACACCAACTGGAATCTAACAGCCCGCACGGATGGCAGAACCGTTGGTTCTATTCCTTCAAAAAAATTGTGGAATGAAATCACACATGCTGCATGGCGTTGCGCTGATCCCGGTGTGCAGTTCGACACGAGCATTAATGAATGGCACACATGCCCTGAAGGTGGCCGCATCAATGCTTCTAATCCATGCAGCGAATACATGTTCTTAGATAACACAGCGTGCAACCTTGCATCCGTCAATCTCAGAAAGTTCTTTGATGATGAATCGCTTCAGTTCAACGTAAATGCTTTCGAACATGCCTGCAGGTTGTGGACTGTTGTTTTGGAAATCTCCGTTTTGATGGCGCAGTTTCCTTCAAAAGAAGTCGCAGAGCTTTCCTATCAATACCGCACGCTTGGTTTGGGCTATGCAAATCTCGGCTCCTTGCTCATGGTGTCAGGCATTCCATACAACAGCGACAAAGGGAGAGCGATTGCCGCAAGCATCACCTCTGTCATGACAGGCACAGCCTATAAAACATCTGCTGAGATGGCAGGTGAACAGGGCGCTTTCAGCAAGTTTGAAAAAAACCGTGAGCACATGCTTCGCGTCATTCGCAATCATCGCTATGCGGCTTATAATGCAACCGATGCTTATGAAGGACTTGAAATGAAACCTGAAGGCATTGACGCAAAGAACTGTCCCGACTATTTATTGAAAGCCGCATGCAAATCATGGGATGAAGCATTGCAGATGGGTGAACGCTTCGGCTTTCGCAATGCACAGGTAAGCGTGATTGCACCGACAGGAACCATAGGATTAGTGATGGATTGCGACACCACCGGTGTTGAACCCGACTTTGCTCTCATCAAATTCAAAAAGCTTTCCGGCGGCGGATATTTCAAAATTGTGAATGAAAGCATCCCCATTGCACTTCGCAACCTTGGTTATAGCAAGCACCAGGTGAAGGAGATGATCAATTATGTGAAGGGCACAGGAAGCTTCAGCGGCGCGCCCTTTATCAATTATGAAACACTGATTGCAAAAGGATTTACAAGAGAGGAAGTGGACAGGCTTAATCATGCTGCAAAATCAGCATTCGATATTTCATATATATTTAATATGTGGACGCTTGGCGAAGCCTGCCTCAATCGCCTCGGATATAAAAAGAATCAATACGCTTCATTTGATTTTAGCTTGTTAAATGAATTGGGTTTCACTGCTGACCAAATTGAAGAAGCTAACCAATATATATGCGGTACCATGACACTGGAAGGCGCTCCTCATTTGAAGCCGGAACATCTTCCTGTCTTTGACTGTGCCAACAAATGCGGCAAAGCCGGTGTGCGGTTCATTCACCCGCATGGACACATTAAGATGATGGCGGCAGTGCAGCCTTTCATCACCGGAGCCATTTCAAAAACCATTAACCTGCCGCATGAATCAACAGAAAAAGATATTGAGAATTGTTACATGCTGGGATGGCAGACGGGGTTGAAAGCCATTGCCATATATAGAGACGGAAGCAAGCTCTCACAACCACTTTCAGGCAAAGTAAAAAAGAGTGAAAAGAAAACAGGCGATGATAAATCTGTTGACACAGAGAAGCTTACTGCCGACCAGGTGCTGGATGCAGCAAGAAGAATTATCCAGCTTTCATCCGATACTACATTCAAGCGCCAGCTTTCCAACATCGTTCAGCGCAAACGCCTGCCGGAGAAGAGGCCCGGCTTCACGCAGAAAGCAAAAGTGGAAGGGCAGACTATTTTTGTCCGCACCGGCGAATACAGCGACGGCACCCTGGGCGAAATCTTCATTGACATGCACAAAGAAGGGGCATCATTCCGTTCCCTGCTCAACTGCTTTGCCATTGCCGTTTCCATCGGCTTGCAGTATGGAGTGCCTCTGGATGAGTTTGTAGAGAAATTTATTTTCACACGTTTCGAACCTTCCGGCATGGTGGAGCATCCATATATACGAAGCACTACTTCTGTCATAGATTATATATTTCGCCTGCTTGCTTTGGAATATTTAGGCAGGGAAGACCTCGTGCAGGTGAAACCATCGGAGAGCCTGCCCAACGCTTCCAAAGGAGGGACTTCCAAAGCTCCTGCACCAAAAAAGATTGTGCAAGATGAGGTATCTTCCGGCGGCGCTCCTTCAGAATACCTCAGCAGCATGATGGGCGATGCTCCTGTGTGCAGCACCTGCGGTCACATCACCATCCGCAGCGGCTCCTGCTTCAAATGTTTGAATTGCGGAACGAGTGTGGGATGCAGTTAAATAATTGTCATTGCGGGGAGGAAAAATGAGGCAATCTCCCGTTGGGCGATTTCTATACTAAA
>PLYJ01000249.1 GCA_003151745.1 Bacteroidota bacterium | reverse complement strand
TCAAGCTATTTCAGGAAGGGACACTTTTTCTTCATACTAAAAATGCAGTAAGGATAACTGCACAAGGTCACCCTTATATTAAGGCTGAGGTGAATAATGGAAAAATTACAAGGCCGGAAGAAGGTGGAGTTTTTGTTGTAGATCCGGACACGTTGGGAAAGTTAATAATGAAAATATATGATAGTGACGACACCAATAATATTAAATTGTTGGCGACTAACGAATACGAAGTTATCAAACTGCCGAAAATGCAACCTTCTATATCAGGAAAGAATTCAGGTAATATAACCAAGAAGGAATTTTTTGCTGATTCAATTATCCATGTTGGAAATGATGATATGCTTGTGCCAAACTATTTAGAAATTCGTAGTTTTAAAGTTGATATTATCAGGCCTGGAAAGGATCCGGTCTTAGATATTCCTTGTGATGGTAATAGAATTTCAGATAAAATAAAAAGTATAATAAAGGGTTCAGAATCAGGGACAGAAATACATTTTGGCTATATAAAGACAAAAGGATATTATCAAGTAATTAGTGATGAAGTTAGCGAAGTATTGGACGACGATGGCCTTCCGCTTGCACCAATGAGTTTTACTTTAGTTGATGAATAAGTCTTGCTATGAAGATTGAAACTTCGACGAGGATGTTGCTGTGCTGTCAAGTTTCAAGTCTGACAGCGCAATGAGGTTCCGCAAAGCATAAAAGCTTACAACTTCTGGATAAAGACTATTTTCTTCGTTCCAAAAAACGGCTCTTCAAAAAAATCTTTAAGTTCATAGATCACCGTCTTTTTCTTTAGTTGAGCAAGTTCATCTGCCAGGTCGCCGCCTTTGAGGCAAATAATTCCGTTAGGCAAATCATTTTTATTTTCAGCTTTCAGCTTTCCCTTTGTCCAATTGTAAAATTCATGGAGGGAGGTAACGGCTCTTGAAACAATGAAATCATATTTGCTATTCAGTTCCTCTGCTCTTATTTTTTCTGCTTTTACGTTTTGCAGCTTCAGCGCATTGGCTACTTCATTCACCACCATAATCTTTTTACCAATGGAATCTGCGAGATGAAACTGTACTTCAGGAAAGAAGATTGCAAGCGGAATGCCCGGAAAACCACCGCCTGTGCCTATGTCAAGCACCTGCGTGCCCGTACGGAAATGAAAAACCGTTGCTATACTGAGAGAAAACAAAACATGCCGCTCATACAGATGGCTGATGTCATTCCGTGAAATGACATTGATCTTTTCATTCCATGCTTCATAGAGTTCTTTAAGCTGTGAAAATTGTCTGAACTGCTTGGACGTAATTTCAGGGAAGTATTTGGTGATGACGTCCATGATGGATAGGTAATTCAGGTAATTAGGGTAATTGTGGTAAATAAGTACCACCCAATTACCCTAATTACCCATTTACCTAATTATTTTAAGTCAAAGGAATAAATCAATTCGGTGCGGATTCCGGACATATTCCTCAGGCGGCTCAGTTGCTTGTAATAATCATAGCTTTCGCCAAGCTCTTTCCGTATCATGGATGTCTGCGTGTTCTCAGAAAGATTTTCTATAAACTTGCTCAGAAAGTTTTCCTTTTGTTCAGGAAGAGCTACAACCCTGTATTTTTCAAGCTTTGCCATACGCGCTGCTATGGCAATGGCATCATTAACCCCGCCAAGAACATCCACGAGTCCCAGTCTTTTTGCATCTGTTCCGCTCCACACACGTCCCTGTCCAATGCCATCCACAATAGCAGTATCAAGGTGACGTCCCTCACCCACGCGGGTAATAAAGGTGGCGTATATACGTTCCACTTCTTTTTGAATAACATTTCGTTCCGCAGGCTCAAGCGGACGGGTGCTGTTGCCGAGGTCAGAATAGTGGGCAGTCTTCACAGTATCGAAAGTGATGCCAAGCTTATCATTAAATAACTTCTTTGTATTCATCAGCAATCCAAAAACTCCGATGGAACCTGTGATCGTGTTAGGTTCTGCAACAATGGTATCTGCTGCGCAGGATATATAGTATCCGCCGGAAGCAGCCACATCACCCATGGAAACAACAACAGGTTTTGCTTTGCGTGCAAGGTTCATTTCGCGCCAGATTATTTCAGAAGCAAGAGCGCTTCCGCCGGGGGAATTAACACGAAGCACAATTGCCCTGATGGAAGTATCCAATCTTGCCGTACGAATCGTTTCAGCCATCTTTTCGCTGCCGATGCTTTCTTCATCTCCTTTGCCGGTATTGATTTCACCGACTGCATATATCACCGCAACTTTCTTAAGAGAATAGCTCTCCGTCTTGCTGAATGAATGGTCGTATTTTTTTAATTCGACAAACGATATTTTTTCTTTTTCTCCAATCCCGATTTTTGTGCGGAGGTCGCTTTGTAATTCATCATAATACGCCAGCTTATCAACCAGCTTTTTAGTAACGGCATCTTCGGGAGTTTGAATGAGCAGTTCATCAGCATCCTTTTGCAACTCGTCTTTGCCAACGTTCCTTGATTCAGCAATGGAAGCGAGGTAATGTTCCCACAGATCACCAACATATTTTCTTGTCTGCTCACGGTTCTCGGGACTCATTTTATCCAGAATGAATGGCTCTATAGCGCTCTTATATTTCCCGTGACGGATTACTTCCGGCTCAATGCCAAGCTTTTCAAGCGTGCCTTTAAAGAAAGGTATGTTGGCGGTAAAACCTTTCAGTTCAAGCTCTCCCTGCGGGTTCATGAATATTTTATCGGCAACCGATGAAAGATAATACGAACCTTGTGTATAATCATCTGCATAAGCATAGATAAACTTTCCGGACTTTTTAAAATCAATAAGTGCATTTCTTATTTCTTCCAATGTAGCAAGACCTGTATGGAAAGCTGCAGGATGAATCAGGATTCCTTTTATGTGATTGTCCTGTTTTGCATGCGCAATGCCCTTGATGATGTCATTTAATCCCAGATCAATGGAGGAGGCTATGTCGCGGAAATTAAAGTTGCGGAACGGATCGGAAGATGTACGCTCCGTGATGGGATGATCGAGCGTGATTTCAAGCACCGATTTATCTTTTACAGAAAGATCCTTGTCTTTGGTGAGTGAAGAAACAGCAACAGTCACAATTGAAAAGATAATAAGAATAATCACGACCCCGGCAAGGATAAATCCAAGCATGGAGGCAAACATGAATTTTAAGAATTGGCGCATAGTAGTTTGTTTTATGATTTAGTGATTCCCTCTCAAACGGGATTGCAAAGATGGAAATAAATGTTTATAATCTGATTTTCGCAATACAAAAGTAAAATCTGTAACTTTATGCCTTTCATAAGAGAAGGTTAAAATGATGGTCAATAATGTTATTTTACTTTTGGGAAGCAACCTGGGAAACCGCCTCCAGGTGATTAATGATGCAGAAGAGGAAATTAAAAAAGCTATTGGAAAAGTTATAAAGCGTTCGAAGGTTTATGAAACCGCTTCATGGGGAGATACAAGCCTAGCGCCTTTCCTGAACCAGGTGATTGAAGTGGAGACAGAACTGCTGCCACAGGAAATAATGCACAAAATCCTTCAAATTGAGCAATCTTTAGGAAGAAAAAGGACACACAAATGGGAATCCCGGGTTATTGATATTGATATACTTTTCTTTGAAAATGAAGTGATTACAACACCGGAACTGGTAATTCCTCATCCCTATCTTCATAAACGAAGGTTTACTTTAGTGCCACTTGTTGAAATTCATGCTTCAAAAGTTCACCCTGTTTTTCAAAAAACCTGCGAAAAACTGCTTGAGGAATTAACCGATCCATTGCTCGTGACGGAATATAAACCGTTGTTTGCCATAAAATAGTTAGGAGTTTCAAGTTATTTTATATATTTGCCGTCAAAGTCAACAATTATTATATAATAGAGAACAAATACAATTCTATGAAAGTTCCCGGTGCTATTTTAATCGTCCCGATGTTTATAGGGATGATTGGCGGAGTTTTATGTGCATCCGCTCAAAATGATTCTACAAGAAAAGACAGCTCCTTCAAATGGTCTATGCCCGAGGCCAAGGATTTTAGAACGTGGGAGGCGGGTATTCATTTTGGGTTATGCTTTACCTACTACTCCTATTGCAGCAAGCGATGTAAATGCTTCTTATGCGCACGAAAATTTTGCACTTGGAGTAAAAGTTGCTAAGTTTTTTACTCATACTTTTGGCGCCCAGGTAGAATATATTTATGGACAGGTAGAGGGACAAAATAGAGTAGTTTCTATCTATGGTTTCACTACTACTATTAAAGCCGATTTCACAATCAATATGATAGCTCATATTGGCAACATCCGGTTCTTATCCAGAACACCAAACCTTGGCATATATGCAACCGCCGGTGTTGGATTAATATATTTCAATCCAATAAATGATTCCGCAGGAATTGTGCGCCCGTGGAATTATTTTGTTAACAGTTCTAATGGACCTCCGCAGCCTGCTGATTATCACAACACCACTGAATATATTGTACCGATTGGGCTAGGGGTGCGCTACCTGGTTTCAGACAAAATTTCTATCAATGTGGATTATTCATTTCGTCAATTAAACAGTTATAAGCTAGCCGGCTGGTGGCGCATCTTTGATGAAACTGACACCTATACTTATGCCAGTCTCGGGGTAACATACCATTTCGGAAAACAGAAAGAAATAATTGAATGGACTAACCCGATGGATGCTTTATATAACAGTTTTTACAGCCAGTTGAATTATATGAAAAAATCAATTGACAGCCTAAAGATGGACACAGACGGCGACGGCGTGGCAGATTATTTTGACAAAGACAATAACACTCCCAAAGGATTTATGGTGTATGGTAACGGCACGGCTGTTGATTTTGACGGTGACGGTGTGCCCGACGCCATTGACTTTTGTCCTACTATACCGGGTCCTGCTTCCAATCACGGCTGCCCTGTAACTGTTGTAGAGCAGGTGCAAACTAAGAAACAACAGGAGGTGGAAAAAACTCCTATCTCTAATGAAGAGCAGGAGATTATATCGCAGGTGTTTAAGAATCTTCAGTTTGAAACAGGCAAAAGCATTATTCGCGAATCTTCATTTATATCGCTGAATGAACTCGCAAATCTCCTTAAAAAGAAACCTGCATATAAATTGCTTATTGAAGGTCATACAGATAATGTAGGAGGCGCTGCTGCTAATATGAAACTAAGTACAGACCGCTCCAATGCCGTCAAGAAATATCTTGTTGACAAAGGCATTGACGAATCCCGCTTAATTGCCAAGGCGTATGGCTTAACCAAACCTATTGCCGACAACAAAACTCCTGAAGGACGCCAAATGAACCGCAGAGTTGACTTTACAATTGTTCAATAACTATTTGTGATTTTGTAATTAATTGTAAAAACTTCAAATTAATTCTGTGCGGTCTTTTCTGATTTGAAAGATTTGTAAGGAAACGATATGGGAAATTAACGTTTTTTTTAAAACTCAATAAATTCCATTATTATACAAAGTATCCTGCTTTTATCATCTGTTTGACGTCATTCGCCAAAAAATCTTGACATAAGGAAGAAACATTAGTATATTGCATCACAAACCGCTGTATTATTTTATATACATGAAGAGGGGGAATATATTTTTAGTTTTTGCAATCGTATTGCTTTCTGCAAGCGGGTTTGCTCAGAGCATTCAGGGAATGCGCTATCAGGCCATCATTGGAGATTCTACCAATGCTATGGCAAACACTACCGTTGGCATGCGCATAAGCATCATTCAAGGCTCCCCATCTGGTACAGTGGTATATGCGGAAACACAAACCCCTAAGACGGATGCTCACGGTGTAGCGGATATAATAATAGGCAATGGAACCGTTGTTTCCGGTGATTTTGGAGGCATTGACTGGGCGAATGGCCCCTATTATATTAAGACAGAAGCAAATCCGGCAGGAGGAATAAATTTCAGCAAGCCGGAATCATTAAGAGTGACTTATGGTTTGTATGCACATGGGCCTGCTCCGGTTGTTCCTGTTGGTTCAGGGAGGATTGATAACAGCGCTTCTGGCAATAAGCACTACGTTGGTGAGTTTTATGGCGGTGGAATTGTGTTTTACGTTAGCAAAGATACAAGTGGAGCGGAACACGGTTTAATTGTCACAACCACAGATTTAAGTACAGCCTGCATTTGGAGCAATGTTGCCTTAACATTAATTGGCCCGGAAGCTGAAAGCACTACAAACGGACGAGCCAACACAGCCGCAATTATTGAACAGGAAGGGCATAAGCGAAGCGCTGCTTTGTTGTGCGACACTTCCACAATTGGTGGTCAAACAGACTGGTATTTACCATCTATGCAGGAAATGAATATACTTTGGAATAATTTATATACCATTAACAAAGTATTGATCGGCGATGGAAAAGATGAAACTACCCCTCTTGAGCAAGCGGCATATTGGACATCAACAGAAGACGAAGCAACCACTTTCGCCTGGTACTTTGGCATGTATGACAGCGGCCCTGATGGCGACACCGCAGGCACCAGTTATAAAAGCGAAATGTATCACGTTCGTGCGATTCGTGCTTTTTAAGCATTTAAGGGCACCAAAATTTCTAATAGACATCTTTCCTAATTAAATGGAGTCCTTATATGTTGAAAATTTGTAAAATNNTTATTTAGGAAAGATGTCTAATACTTTTTTCTAATAAAATTTTGCTTGCAAGGGTCTTGAAAATGACCTCCAAGGCGAATAAAAATAGTAATGCCGCCAAAAATATACCAATCATTGTTTTCGGGACTGCCGCGTTGTTTGCCGGGATAGATTATATTTAATGAATCCTTCGGTGAGGGCGACGGGAGTGAACGATCGCTGAGGGCAACCGCCAAGGGTCCACCATATTGAAGAAGCAACTTTTTATCAGGATAGGTGGTGCTCACATCATCGAGGTAATCGGTATAAGTCCGGCGTGCGCATAGTTCAAGGGCAATCCCAACTCTGCCTAAGCTTACTTTTATTCCGCCGCCGATAGGAAGAGCATAAGAGATTAGTGAATATTCTCCGGGTCCCCCAGGCAGATTTTCACCTTCTGTTCCCAGGTCGCGCAAGGAAACAGTACTTCCATTATATTCTGCCGTAGGATTAAACCGGAAGACTGATAATCCTGTAAACAGGTAAGGCGTCCACTGAAGATTTTTGTCCTTAGCGCTTGTTTCGTATGGGAAGAAATTGAATTCCAAAAAACCTGAAACATCAATGATGTAACTTTGAAAAGACAGGTTTCGATTTCTCTCATACGCGAATTTTGATTTACTGTCGCTGCCTGAAATAGTACCGTAATTGGCCATAAACCTATAGCTCCAGCGCCTGTTAAAGTTATGACGGTAGAATGCACCTCCGGCAGGATGGATGAAATAGGTATTGAACATAGTAGCTGACAATTCCCCTTTGTAGTTTGAAGCCCCTAACAGGACTCCAACTTCATTCCATTGAGCCATCAGGAAAGAAGGAATAGAAAAGAAGAAAAGAATAAACAGAATTTTTTTCATGTGCCCTCCTGCAGATGCAGGATCAACTTAAAACGTAGAAAAAATAAAAATGTTTGATCAGAAGCGTGGAAGCATGTTAGTGGTGTTCCTTATTTTAACATTAACGCTGAAAATGGCAAACATATAAGAGTCATTATACTTACTTTGCCCGCGTTGAGCACCGGGAGCTGTTATTTGAGGTTGGCTTCCGTTAGAACGATCGGCAAGCTGATTGGCAATCGGTCCGTAAGTGCTTGCTAAAAGCTGCGGATTAATATAATAATTGGAGCTTACGTCATCAATATAATCCGTGAATGTTTTACGAATTCCAATTTCGAGCCCTATGCCCCAATCCTGATCAATGGTGTATTTAAAACCTATACCGATAGGAATGCAAACTCCAACAAGGTTATAATTAGGAGGCCCTCCGGGCAATCCCTCACCTTCGGTATGATAATCATGAAGATCATACGTTTGCCCGTTTAATTCTGTTGTGGGATTAAAATAAAATATTCCGAGGCCGGCAAAGCCATACGTGTATAACTCATACCCCTTTATACCCCTGACCCTGCTTAGGCGATATATATGACCAAGCTGTTCCTTTTGGAAGGCGGCTTCGAAGTTGACATTAAATTCCAGTATCGGAGAACTGAAATTAAGATTGCGGTAGTGTCTGAAATACTCCTGGGTTAGCTTATCATCGCCTGCTACCCTGGCATAAGTTAAATGCGTATTCAATGCAAAGTATTCACTGAGCTTGTATCGAAGACCAAGCGCGGCTGCATAACGGGTCTCTACCCAATTCAGATCACGAAAGTAATGCGTTCCTATCTGGTTAGCTCCGCCCAGGTCGCCTAAGAAATTACTTGCACCGAGGCCTAAACTTAATTCATAACGCCTGCGCTTCCACCGCTGGGCCTCGGAAACAGAAGGCAACATCAAAAAAACAAATAAAAGAAGAAGTAAATTTCGTAACATTACCGTCATATCAATGACAAATGTAAAATATTTTTTTGAAACAATACTAAATGATTCTTACGGATTATTTTAAAAAAAGATATATGGTTTTCGTTTGACCGGCTATAAAGATATTAAATAATAGACTTCTTTCATATTTGTTGCAAAAGGTAATTCCGTGTGCATTCCCCTTGGAAAGGGCACAAAGGAGGATGCTCTTGCCCCCCTCTCTGGAGTTTATCCCGCTTATTGCGGGAGAGA
>PLYJ01000083.1 GCA_003151745.1 Bacteroidota bacterium | reverse complement strand
ATGTTTCGAACACTAATGATTACAAATCCTGCATAGCGATACCCCCTCGCAATCTCCATTCTCTTTACCTTTGCACAAAAATTGACTTAATGACAGAGGTAAAAAGCTTTACATTTAATCCCTTCCAGGAAAATACGTATGTTTTATATGATGAAACAAAAGAATGTGTCATCATTGATCCGGGTTGTTATACCATAGAAGAAAAGAAGGAGCTGGAAAGCTTTATTGCCAAAGAAAACCTGAAGCCTGTTAAATTGTTGCTCACGCATGGGCATATAGATCATATTCTTGGAAATAATTTTGTGACAGGGAAATATAAGCTGGATATTGAAATGCATGAGCAAGATGTTGCATTGTTGAAGGCCGCGCTGACGTATGGCGAAATGTGGGGCATCCGTTGCGAACCATCCCCTGAAGCTAAAACACTATTGAAAGAAGGCGATAAAATCATATTCGGAAACACAACGCTTGAAATATTTTTTACACCGGGACACAGCTTGGGAAGCATCTGCTTTTATAACCGCAAAGATAATTTTGTAATTGGCGGAGATGTTTTATTTAACGGAAGCATTGGCAGAACAGATTTGCCCGGCGGTGATTTTGACACGCTCATCAGGAGCATCAATGAAAAGTTGTTTCCGCTGGATGATGCTACCAAAGTCTATTCAGGGCATGGACCTCATACAACAATTGGTCATGAGCGAAAGAGCAATCCTTTTTTGTAGGAGAAAGCCGCAGATTCGTCCCGCAGAATTGCGGGACGGCTATCTCTACTGATTTATTTTTGCAGTAATCCTTTTAGAAAGCAAATAGCATACATACGTTGCAAAAGGCGCCATGAGCACATCAATGGTGTAATGCACATGCTGCACAAGAACCAGCAACCCAACCATGATAGAGAGGAACAAAACAATCCGTCTTAAGGTTTTATTCTTTAAAGGATAAAACAAAGAAAAGATAGTGGACACATGACCGGAGAAAAATAAATCTTTAGAAATAATTCTGCCATCATCTACAAAGAGCTGAGCAATTGGTTCGCGAAGGGGAATATATCCTTCCGGCGGATTTAAAGGAAATAATGTTATGCTGAATACACGCATGGTCATGACAAGGCAGTAAGTTCCAAAGACAAGCAAAAGCTGACGGGGATGTGCAACCATGTAAAGCATAGAAATTAACATGCCCGAATAAAGACAAAAAAATACGATCCACGAAACATCGTGTGCAGGAAGAAAGTCAAGAATAATATCTCCGAGCAATTTCCCGTTGCGGGCTTCAATGAAGTCAAAAAACCACCGGTAGAAAATGGCAACACCAACCATATAAACAGACGCAATAATAAATTGAATGCGGAAGCGCTTGTCGGGCCAAGCTTCCTTCCAATTCGATCTTACTAAGGCTGTGTAGTTTGAAAAGTTCAAGGATCTGTGGTTCAAAAAATACGATTGCAAAGAAAGTGATTTGAAAAACAATATTTGATACTTTTTATTACAGCCACAGATTCACAGATTGTTTTTTGATTTATTTGTTTTCAAATCTATGAATCTGTGGCATGTATTTATTTTTCTTTGCGACCTTCGCAACTTTAAATGAAAAGAGAAAAATCAGAAGCGCTTTTTGAAAAGGCCCAAACATATTTTCCGGGAGGAGTAAATTCTCCTGTCCGCGCATTCCGATCTGTTGGAGGCACGCCATTGTTTATTGAAAAAGGAGATGGTTGCAGAATATGGGATGCCGATGGAAATGAGTTCATAGATTTTTGCGGTTCATGGGGACCGCTTATTCTCGGTCATAATCATCCTGCAGTAAGAGAAAGGATTATAGCAGCAGTTAATAAAGGAACTTCTTTCGGCGCTCCTACTGCATTAGAAAACGAGCTGGCGGAATTGATTTTATCCAACAACCGCTTCATTGAAAAAATACGTTTCGTGAGTTCCGGCACGGAAGCAGTGATGTCTGCACTCCGTCTTGCGCGTGGATTTACAGGCAAGCCTGTTATTTTGAAATTTGAAGGATGTTATCATGGCCATGTGGATTCGATGCTGGTGAAGGCAGGCAGCGGACTTTCCACGTTTGGTATTTCTTCATCGGCAGGCATTCCTGAATCTGTTTCAAACGACACCATTGTGCTTCCGTTGAATGACAGGCGTGCGGTAGAAATTGCCATCAGTGATTATGCACATGACATTGCCTGCATTATCATAGAACCTGTGGCTGCCAATAACGGCTTGCTGTTGCAGGATAAAAGTTATCTCGAATTCCTCCGAAAGATTTGCACACAAAATAATATACTGCTCATCTTTGACGAAGTGATCAGCGGCTTCCGTTTAGGTTTTGAAGGCGCAGCAGGACATTACAACATTCAGCCTGACATCATCACGTACGGTAAAATAATAGGAGGCGGAATGCCTGTTGGAGCTTACGGAGCAAGGAAAGAAATCATGTCGCACATCTCTCCAGAAGGAAATGTGTACCAGGCAGGAACGCTTTCCGGAAACCCTGTAGCTATGAGTGCAGGCATCGCACAGCTTCATGAATGCCTGAAACCCGGCTTCTATGAAATGTTAGAAAAAAAAACAAAGTATTTCCTAAATGAAATAACTGCAAACTGTAAACTGCAAACTGTAAACTGTAAACTCTTTTCTCTCGGTTCCATCTTCTGGTTTGCGTTCACTGATAAGGAAAAAATTCAAAGCTCTTCAGACATTGATCCTGAAAGCATGAATAGGTTCAAACTGTTTTACAAGGAGCTTCTTGAAAGAGGAATTTATCTCGGGCCTTCAGGATATGAAGTGGGTTTTGTTTCTTCAGCACATTCAGAAAATGATTTGAAGATAGCGGCAGAGAAGATAGGAGAAGCACTTTCAAAAGTCATTTGAATCTTAATGCATTGTTTCTCGCAGAGGCGCAGAGTTCGCAGAGAATTATCTAAGAAGCTGTTTAAAAACGTTTCAACATGATTCTTATAGCTGATAAATGAATCATTGCTATTGATGTTTGATTAAGGCGTTCATAATTTTTTGAATTTCTTCTGTTGGTATCAATCCACGAAAAAGTCCTTTCCACAATCCATCGTTTGGGTAGTATTTTAAATGTATGTAATTGATCCCGTTTTACTATTTCAAGTTCGACGCTGAACAAGTCTTTTACTTTCTGAATAAGTTTCCCTGCATAACCTCCATCGGCAAATATCTTTATTACACCAAGCCAATTTTCTTTCATATTTTCTATCACACTTGTTGCACCATCTCGGTCTTGTACTGATGCACTTTGAATAACAACTGCCAATATCAATCCAAGGGTATCTACTATAATATGACGTTTTATTCCCTTTACTTTCTTGCCTGCATCAAACCCTTTACTCTGGCTACTTACAAGTGTATTCTTACCGATTGCGCATCTATTATTCCTACACTTGGTTCTTTATTTTTGCCAACGCTTTCTCTTGCTTTCTCCACCAAAGATTGATGTATTTTTCCCCAAGTTCCGTTTTTCTCCCATGCAGAAAAATAGTAATAAGCTATTGACCAACTTGGAAAGTCCCCCGGCAGCATTCGCCATTGGCAGCCTGTTTTC
>PLYJ01000175.1 GCA_003151745.1 Bacteroidota bacterium | reverse complement strand
AAGATGTGGGTACACAGTAGCCTTTAGGAGAGGGGGGCGTTAAAACAATGGACGATCATAAAGAGAATCTTACTTACGGAGCTTCTGCGTTGATATTTGCAAGGGCAAATGAGCTAAAACGCAGCATGACAGAAGTAGAAAAAATCCTTTGGAAAGAGTTAAGAAACAGAAAGTTGAATGGACACAAGTTCAGGCGGCAGCACCCAATAGGACAATTCATAGCTGACTTTTACTGCCATGAAGCTAAGCTTGTCGTTGAAGTGGACGGTGAAGTCCACGATGCGATTGAAGCACAGGAAGAGATGAAAGCAGAATATACATGATTGAAGATTTAGGATTAACAGTAATTCGATTTAAAAACCACGAGATAGAAAATAACCTAAAATATACTCTCGAGAAAATAAGAACGAATCTCTAATCGTGCGTTCCCTTCTCCTGAAGGAGAAGGGTCGGGGATGAGGTAAAAAAGGAGCGAAAACTTAATATCTGCCCACACTTTCTTTTCTCAACCATTCTTTTCATAAAAAATCATAGTTTCGCCTCCTAAAAATTTAATTCATGAAATTACAGTACCTATTAATTAGTTCCATTATGCTCATGGCAGCATGTAACAATTCACCAAAGCAGGCTGAGCAGCAAACAGCATCTGCTGCTGACACTTCATTCAATTATATGGCTGACCGCTTTGCCGATATACAGGTATTGCGCTACCGTCTTGTCGGTTTTGACAATCTGTCGTTGAAACAAAAGCAGCTTGCTTATTATTTGTACCAGGCAGGTTTGAGCGGACGCGATATTTTCTACGATCAAAAAAACAAGCACAATCTACGCGTACGCAAAACTCTGGAATGTATTCTTAACACGTATAAAGGAGATAAGAATACCGATGACTATAAAAAGTTTATTACATATAGCCAGCGTTTTTTCTTTGCTAACGGCATCCACCATCATTATTCTTCTGCGAAGATGATTCCTGAATTTTCTTTTGATTATTTCAAGCAGCTCATTGGACAAAGCGATCAAGCGCAGCTCCCGCTTGGCGGAATGAAGGCAGATGATTTTGAAAGCATGTTGAAGCCTGTTATGTGGGATCCCGCCGTGGAAGGTAAAGAAGTTGACCTGAGCGCAGGCGTAGATGTAGTGAAAGCATCAGCAAACAATTTTTATGAAGGAGTAACACAGAAGGAGGTGGAAGATTTTTATGCTGCGATGAAGAAAAATAATTCCACTGACAAATCACAGATGGGCATCAACTCCAAGCTTGTAAAAGAAAATGGCAAAATCGTGGAGAAACGATGGATGGTGGGCGGCATGTACGGTGCAGCCATTGAGAAGATTGTTTACTGGTTAGATAAAGCTACTACCGTTGCGGAGAATGAATTGCAAAAGAAAACGCTTCAGCTGCTTATTAACTTTTACAAAACAGGTGATCCGAAAGCATTTGATGATTATAACATTTCATGGGTTGGCGATACTTCATCCATCGTTGATGCCAACAACGGATTTATTGAAGTGTACCAGGATGCGCTTCAGAAAAGAGGAAGCTTTGAATCTATCGTCTCCATGAAAGACTTTGAAGCGACGAAACGCATTGCAGCTATTTCCAACGAAGCGCAATGGTTTGAAGATCATTCACCGATCATGGACAATCATAAAAAGAAAAATGTAAAAGGTATCTCAGCGAAAGTGATTACGGTGATCGGTGAAGTCGCCGACGCCGCACCTGCTACACCCATTGGCATCAACCTCCCGAATAATGAATGGATTCGCGAGACGTACGGCTCCAAGTCTGTATCGCTTGGCAACATTGTAGAGGCATATAATTATGCGCGCAACAAAAGTCCGATGATTGATGAATTCGGTTCAAGCAAAGAAGTGATTGAACGCGTCAGGAAATACGGCGCTCTTTCTTCCGATCTTCATACGGACATGCATGAAGTAATAGGTCATGCATCAGGGCAAATTAATAAAGGCGTTGGACCCACAGACCAGACATTGAAAAACTATGCAGGCATATTGGAAGAAGCCCGCGCTGACCTTGTAGGCTTGTATTACATCATGGATCAAAAGCTGATTGACATTGGTGTGATGCCATCACTTGAAGTGGGCAAAGCGCAATATGATTCATATATACTGAATGGCATGATGACCCAGCTTTATCGCATCAAGGAAGGCGATAATCTTGAAGAGGCGCACATGCGCAACAGGCAGCTCATTGCTTCATGGGCTTTTGAAAAGGGCGCTAAAGACAAAGTGATTGAGAAAGTAACACGCGATGGAAAAACATATCTCGTGATTAATGATTATGACAAGCTTCGCAATTTATTCGGTCAGCTGTTAAAGGAAATTCAGCGCATTAAGAGTGAAGGTGATTTTGCAGGAGGAAAAAACCTAGTTGAAACTTATGGTGTAAAAACCGACCAGGCGCTTTTAAAAGAAGTGCACCAGCGTTACAGCAAGCTCAACATCGCTCCCTACATGGGCTTCATTCAACCTAAGCTTGTTCCTGTTATGAGCGGCGATTCCATCACAGATGTGAAGATAGAATATCCTGAAAGCTTTATTGGCCAGATGCTGGAGTATGCGAAGGATTATAGCTTCCTGCCTGTAGAGAATTGAGAAATTTATACCAAGCGTGCGCCATAAATAAACCGGCACACTTCAAATTCTTTATCTGAAACTTTAAATGCAATGACCCAATTTTTATAGGCATAGCACCTGTATTTGAATCTGGCAAGTGACGGATGCTTACATATAGTAAGCTTGGTTTTAGATTTTGCGAGCGAATTGATAGCAGCTTTTAATTTATCCGCCCATCGCTCTCCGCTACCGGGTGTGTTCTTGTTTTCTATATAAAGAGCTACTTTAATGATTGCGTTCAGTGCGCGTTGGCGTATGACAACCTGCATTATTTATCTTTCTTCTTTGATTTTGCAAGCTCTTTTTTCACAATTTCAAATGCTTTATCAATTCCATACTTTACTCCATCCTCCTTAGCAAGCCATTCTTCCAGTTGTTTATGAGAAGCCTTAACACCCGGGAGAGCCATTTCCTCATCACTCAGTTCAGTAATGGCATACGTTTCTATACCCATTTCCTTTGCCATCTTAATGAGTAAATTTATTTTGTTTTCAGAATTTGATTTAAAAGTAATGGCTTTCATTAGTACAAAAGTAGAACATTCATTTTTCAAATACAAGTTGTTTGAACAAACAAACAGGGATAAGATTATCCTTTTAAAATATAACGCTAAACACGGCGTGAATGGAAATTTGTGTATATGTATTTCCCATTTGTTTTGTATGTTTTAAAAATGTCGTCCGCCAAAGGCGGACTTTCGCCTGACTGGTTATTCTTTCTACCAAAATATTGTCCATACGAGACTGTGATATTTGGTTGGTAGCTTTTATCGTGTTTGGGACTCCTGTGGTTTTGAAACTTCATCGGTTTTTTGCTTCAAATTGTGAAACCGATCTACACAAAAATAAAAATTGTTATTTTATACCTTAAAGAAATCTAAAACAAAAATGAATTTATCATTTTTAATTGGATATTCTGAAGGTAATAACCATCCTGGTATTTCCCCAATGGCAGATTTACCTAAATATTTAACATGCCATCCATTATTCTCCTTTGCAGTTAAAGCGAGAGAATATTTTTGCGCCATACTTAGGTCACTTTCTACTATATTACGTAATAACTCACGCAAGATTCGAGCATTTATCTTTTTTATCATCTTCTTTCTTTCTCCATTACCTGAACCATTTGAAACACTATGTATTTGCAAGAAGAATGTTTTTAATTTCTTTTCTGATACGTAATTTATATTGCTTATAATTTCTTTAGACAGCTTAAGCTTTCTTTTTCTCCATTCAATTTCTTCTTTATCAAAATACTCATCAAGAAATATTTTAAAATACTTTATCAAAGTATTTTTATTGAATCGAGAAAACTCTTTTAATCTATATTGATCAATCATAGCTACTTTGAAGAAATGACAAAAGCAATCAAAAACATAAGTGAAAGGCAAGCCGATTTTTTTATTTAAATCCTTTTCTAATAATCCTTTTGCAATATAAAATCTTTCTATCATAGATTCATAGCTTCTCACTAAATCCTGATTAATTTTTGCTCTTCTAAATCTTTTGGAAATCTCTGGTTGTTTGTAAAATGATTGATAATAATCTATAGTATCCTTTGTTAATATACAATAGCTATTTTTTATTAAGTAATCAAAATATTGCTGAATGCCTCGAAGATTAGTTCTAATTTGGACATTCATTTCTTTATTAATAGAAAGTCCATTATTAGTAAAATTAGATGAACCTATGATTGCACTAATTGGCTTATTTTTTCTTTTGAAAAAATAAATTTTTGCATGAAGTGTATCATCATCATAAACGATGATTTGCTTTTTGCTATTTAGATATGGCAATACTTTATTGAAAAAATCAGGGGAAGCTGGAGGCGAAAGTCTACATATTATGGTTATTTTTATACTTCTTTGCAGTAAATCAAATAATAAGTCGTTTGAACTTATAAATGGTGATGAAATTAAAACCTCATCGGCATACTTCAAATTTTACAGTAGAACGTCCTTCAGTACAATTTTTTTGTTGTCAATCAACATATTTCAACTGTGGGCTTTTTTATTTAAATTTCTTCAAAATGTCGAGATAACTTTGGTATCCTTCATTGCTGGGCATTAGCTGAATTGCTTTCAAACAAAGTTCTTTGGCTTTTTCAATCAAGTTTGGATCTTTTTCAATTTGATTAAAGTATATGTGTTCCAAAGATGAGCATAATCGCTATTTTGAAAATCATATTCAACAAGATTAGAGTAAATCATCGCTCTTTCACGATTTTGTTTTGCAAAAGTGAGTGCTTTTTTCAAGCATTCTCGAGCTAAGTCTGATTTCCCCTTTTTATAATATATAGCTGCAAGTAAATTATGTTTCTTAAAATCATCTTCAATATAGAAAATGCTTTTTTTCAAATAACTTTCGGCGGAATCTAAATCGTTTTTATAATAATAGCATGTAGAAATTTGGTACAAAACTTCATCGTTAAAAGGATCTATATTTAATAGATTAAAATACTTTTGTTTAGCCTCTTCAAATCTTTGGTCATTTATTAATCTACTAATATCATCTATTGCCTCTGGAAACCATATAACTTTCCATTTCTGATTTTCCTTAATTAAAGTATAATTAAGTACGCCAATAGTAGTATCCTTATTGTTATATACAAGTTGCTCACTTATTCTTACCAATCTATAATTTGGCTTAGCGGGGTCATTGATTAAGGCTTCGCTTTTTAATGTTTTGTATTTCCATTTATTAAGAATGCTATCAGGTCGTTTAAAATATTTTAAATACTCTTCGATAGACATCATTCCTTTACTTGTGTCTGAAAGAAGCTCATAAGATTCTTTGATTTTATTTTCATCTCGTAAAGTTCTATATGCTTTGATTACAGATTCAGGATTCTGATAATCAATGGATGAATTACAAGAACAAATAGTTAAGATAGTTAGATAGAATAGTAAATGTTTCATTTCTTTTGAAATAATAATTTTTTGATTTTTGAGTCGTCAGTTTCTCAAACTTAACAAGACAAAGTAACTCATTCTTTACTAATCAAGCCAATCACATACACCTCAATGTTTGATTTGCATTTAACCAAAACGATTCAAAATAAAACAAAATTCCCATCCCTTAAGGATGCCTAAAAATTATAACAATTTCAAATTAACATAAAGTGAAATCCCCTTTTTTCATTAAAAAACTGCAAAACCACCCAAAAACGCTCTAACGCTTCGTGGAAATGCTCTCACACCACGATGAAATGCTCTGACACTCTATTGAAATGCTCTAACGCCTTAGCAAAACGCTCTGACACTCTTCCGAAGTGTGTACCTTCCTAAAAAAACCTTA